>JAYOII010000088.1:0-10020 GCA_038118685.1 Opitutia bacterium | reverse complement strand
GCTTTTATTCCCGAAACATTGAAAACCTGTTCATGGCAGGACGTTGTATCAGCGTGACTCACGAGGCACTCGGTACGGTACGGGTGATGAAAACCTGCGGAATGATGGGTGAGGTCGTGGGACGAGCCGCCTCGATCTGCATCAAGCGGGATTGTTTGCCCCGAGACGTTTACAAGAGCTACTTGGACGACTTGATCGAATTGATCAAATTGCCGGGCAAAGCCTTTCGCTCGACGGTCGATGACAAAATCACCATTCCTTCCGACGCCATGGAATTGGCCGGGCCGTATGGCGCGCCCAATGGATTGGACCCCAAAAAATTTCCCGGTGTCGTCGATGACATCCAGGCAGTTTTCAAGGGGAGATGGACAAGGGGACAGGGACTCAAACCCTATTTTTCTTACGGTTACCAGTACTCCAGCGACCCTGAAAGCACGGCCACTTTCACTCTGGAAGCTCCGAAGGCCGGTCAATATGACGCCCGCATCGCTTACCAACCCCATCCCAACCGGGGGAAATCCGTTCCGGTCGAAATAAGAACCGGTGATCAAACGACAAACCTGACCACGGTTGTAAACATGACCCGGAAGCCAAGCTTTGAAAACGGTTTTCATTCGGTGGGCCGAGTCACCCTGAGAAAAGGGCAAAAGGTCTTGGTCGAGCTTTCCGCAAAGGGAGCTCAGGGCAATGTTCACGTAGACGCCGCCCAACTGGTTTCAATCGACTAAAGAGAGAGTCCCCGCTCAAGATTAGGTGAGAGGATTCCGCCACTTTTGCCGTTTCATCTCCCTCGCTCTGATCGTGGGCTTGATTCACCAATCCCATCGGGAATTCCTGCTCGAATTAAAAGAAAAAGGACAACCGATCGGACTTGAGGAAGTAAGGCAAATTCTTCCGGCGACTTCCTCCCTCGAGACTAGCTCCGACAACCAATCCGAGCTTCTGGCGGCCGACCCGGAAGGAAAGCCTTTGGGAACCGTCACCCAAACTTCACCCGCTGGAGATTCAGCCATCGGGTTTTCCGGATCCACCAATCTCCTGGTCGTCTGGGACAAAGATCAAAAAGTTTCCTCGGTTTCAATCCGGTCGAGTGGAGACACCATTGATCACGTCGATGCGATTCTTGAAAAGCCCGCCTTTTTCGAACAATTCGTGGGGAAGACCCGAGAAGAACTGGCTCAATCCAAAAACCTCGATGCCGTTTCGGGAGCAACCTTGACCAGCTTGGCCATCGTGGACGCCATCTCTTTGCGCTTCGGAGGAGAAAAAAAGGCAAGCCGGTTTCCAAACCCGATTCAACTTAATGAAATCACCGACTATTTCCCCACCGCTTCCGAATTGATCCCTTCGGCCACCCACCCTTCCCTTTTGGACGTTTATGACGCAACGAAAACCAAACTGGGCTTGGTCGGCAGGAGTTCCCCCCATGCCGATCAAATCATTGGCTACCAAGGTCCCGTCGACAGCCTTTTGGTGATGGAATCCAACGGAACCTTGAAAGCAATGACCATTCGCTCAAGCTTCGAAAACCAGCCCTATGCGGACTACCCCAAGGACGACGCTTACTTCGCTTCTCTGTTCACCGGCAGATCGATTCCCCAACTAGCCGACATGAACTTGACCGAAGAAGAAGTCGAAGGGGTTTCGGGGGCCACCATGACCAGCATGGCAATGGCGGAAGGAATAGTGAAAACAGCGGCCAGTTGGGAGCTGGAAAGAACAAGAGTCCTGAATGCGGAACAATCTTCGATCAATTGGAAAGCAAGGGATTATGGTTCTTTGGCGGTGCTTTTGTTCGCAGGTTTCGTAGGTTTCAGCAAACGGGGCAAAACGAAATTCTTCCGCATTTGCCTTCAGGTTTTGTTGGTCGGCTACCTTGGCTTGATGAATGGAGACATTCTCTCCCAAGCCCTCTTTGCGGGCTGGGCCCAAAGCGGAGTACCTTGGGAACGAGCCCCGATTTTAGCACTGCTCAGCCTTGCCGCTTTACTCGTTCCGATGGCTACCGGGAAAGCCTTCTACTGCCATCAACTCTGCCCCCATGGAGCGGCCCAGCAATGGATGAGAAAATTCCGGAAAAAACCGGTCCGCCTCCCCAAAAGGTTGGACGGAATACTCAAATACGTCCCGGTTGGATTGCTTGTCCTGGTCGTATTTCTTGCCTTCACCGCTTCGGCTCATACGGTCGCTATCCTCGAACCGTTCGACGCCTACGTATGGGAAGTGGCAGGGGGCGTCACCATTGCCATCGCGCTTATCAGCCTCGTTGCCTCGGCCTTTGTTCCCATGGCTTATTGTCGCTACGGATGTCCGACTGGAACCGTACTGAAGCTTTTCGAATTCAAGAAGGGAGACGAAGGATGGAACACAAGAGATTACTTAAGCTTCAGCCTCCTTGTTCTAGCCCTAGTCCTCTACTCTTTATCCTGAAGAAACATGCTCCGGTTCCTTTGGCTTCTCTCTTTTTGCCTGTTTGCAAGTTGTGGGAACGAGGTCGAAGACACCCAAAGACTTCTCAGTCTGAAAGGCCAAGCTCTGGGCACGACCTGGACCGTAAAGCTTATAAGCTCAAAGCCAACCGGCGAAGATGAACTTCAGACCGAACTTGCGGCCAAGATCGAGGAAACCGAAAAAATCTTTTCCCATTGGCGACCGGATTCCAAACTCTACCAAATAAACGCATCCTTTTCCGACGAACCCTTTTCGGTCCCTCCCATGCTTCACGAATTGCTCAAGCACGCGAAGTGGATGCATCAGCAAACCAACGGCGCCATCGATCCAACCATCGCTCCGCTTGTAAACCTTTGGGGTTTCGGTCCGGTTTCCCGAAACCGGTTGAGCATTCCCAAGGAGGAGGAGATTAATCATGCGCTCGAGCAAGTAGGCATGAGCCAATTGGAAATCTTGAACGGCAACAGAATCCGCAAGAAACGACCCGACCTGCAAATCGATCTATCGGCTTCCGCAAAAGGTGAAATCATCGACCAAGTCTGCGGGATGCTCGACGGCAGGGGTTTCGACAATTATCTAGTCGAGATCGGAGGGGAGATCAGAGCCCGAGGGAACGGAAAGTCAGGAATAGGATGGACGGTGGGCTTGGAGGACGGACCCCGCAACCAAGCGGAGGACTGGACTGCCGTCGATCTGCTCGACTATTCCGTCGCCACCTCCGGAACTTACAGGCAATCCAAGCCCAATCCAAATTCGGCCTTCCCTGCTTCTCACTTGCTTGACCCAAGAACCGGTCGACCGGTCGAGCATAATCTCGTTGCGGTCAACGTCCTCGCTCCAACCGCCCGCGACGCCGATGCCCTGGCGACCGCCTTGATGATCCTCGGCCCCGAAGAGGGCATGCGAAAAGCCGAAGAGATGAATTTGATCGCCCGCTTTTGCTCGAGGGAAGGAAACGGAACGCAACGGAAATACTCAACCACGTGGAGACGACTTCATCCCGCGTTCGAAGAATAATCAGCCAACCTGACCTAAGGTTGGACATAATTATGCAAACCAAATAAGAGTTAATTTGATCGATGGGCTTTGCTCCCATCAACTTAAACCCGTAAATTTCAAGCCTCCAAAACTCTCGACTCCATTCGCCCATGCAAGCATTCAAACTTTCTTTGCTTCCTTTCCTGCTCGTTCTGAGCAAGCCCGTTTTCTCCGAAATCGAGCGTGGTGAGTTTATTTACAAGCAACTTTGCTTCAACTGTCACGGAGTCAACCTTGATGGAGGAATCGGTCCAAGCTTGACTGATTCGTATTGGAAAAACGGAGATTCCTACGAAGCGATCTATCGAAGCATTGCCAAGGGGATTCCCGGGACCGAAATGATCGCCTATGAATTAGTGTATCCTGAAAAGGATCTTCATTCTCTAACGGCATTCATCGTCGGCAAACAGGAGGGCAATCGAGAGACCCTGCGCTCCACCTACCCGAGAGACTATTTCAGAGGAAAAAGACTCCACCCTGAACTTTTTGATTCCATTGAATCGACTTCCCAAAAGAAATTACCCGAGAACTTTTACTATGTGGAAAGAATGTTCGACGGGGTTCTGCGCGGTCAGTCCAAGCTGTTCATAAAGTCCCCAGGCAAGTATCGGTTGAATATTAACGGGCGGGGGCGAACTTCGATTTGGGTAAATGGAAAGGAAGTCCATTACAGCAATGACAAAAAGCCGAAGGACACTCACTTTAACAAAGAATTTGAATTGTCTTCCGGAACCCACGACTTGGAAATTCTGCACGAGGAACCAACTGCCCATTCGATGAGGTTCGGAGTCAGGCTGCAAAAACTCAACGGCCCGCATTGGATGCTGACGGGAAAAAGTTTGGAGGGCAACGTTCCAAAAGTCGTTCGCTCCGGCGAGAAGGCAAAAGTGATTCGCAAGTGGATAGAAGGTTTGCCTCCAAGGACTTTGTTATTGCTTTTGCCGAACAAGGTTCTCCTCGCTTACGATTCGACCAACGGAAAAATAATCAAGGGTTGGGAGTCCGCTTTTGTCAATCAAACCCCGTCCCTTGACAACCGAAGTCAAAAACAGTCCGAAATCAAAGGGAAAGAATTACAAGGTATCGCCCGAACGATATTGGAAGGTGAGCGTTTCAATCTGTTGCATTACGAAAGCGTCGGTGACTCCGTGAAAATTGCGACTCTCGTGGACGGGACTCAAAAGGGCTTCATGATCAGTCCGCAAGGTGAAAATTCCTTCAAAATCTCTTTTTAATTCAGATATAAAAACAAGATGAAAAGATTTCTCATTCCTCTCCTTACGTTCGGTTTCGCGATTTTAAATGCCCGGATTCCAGACGGATACAAAATTCAATCCATACCCCTTCCCCGCGGTTCGGTTTCCGTACTTGGATTATGTCACAAACCGGATGGCACCCTTGCGATTTGCACCTGGGAGGGTGAGGTTTGGGAAAGAAAAAAAGAAGTTTGGTCCAAATTCGCCGAAAACCTGATGGAACCCAATGGCATTTACTATGACCCAAAGGAGGAAGCTTATTACGTTGCCCAAAAACCGGAACTTACTCGTCTGGTTGACCTGAACAAGGACGGCGTGTGCGACCGTTACGAATGCATAAGCGATGCGTTTGGAATATCCGGTGAATATCATGAATATCATTTTGGTCCGGTGGTTGATTCCTTGGGACGAAAATACGCCTCTCTTAACTTGGCGGCCCGCGGAGAGTTTACCGTGCCGGACGGCAAACCATTTGGAAAAGGGGGTGGAAACATGTCATATAACGCGCCCTGGCGAGGATGGGTTTACCGATCCGACCGGAAAGGGCATTTTCAACCGCTTGCCAGTGGCTTTCGCTCACCCTGCGGAATTGGAATGAGTCCCATGGACGAGTTGTTCATAACCGACAACCAAGGTGACTGGGTTGCGGATTGCGCCCTCTACCACGTTCGTGAGGGAAATTTCTACGGACACCCGGCTTCACTCCCCGCTCGTCCTGATTTCAGCAAGGAAAAAGTGCTTTCGTTAACCGCCAAGGATTTTGAGAAAATCCGCACTCCTCCCGCGGTCTGGTTGATCCGTGAATCGATCGCTAATTCCCCGGGCAGTCCCATTTGGGATACCACGGGAGGAAAATTCGGACCTTTCGAAGGACAGATGTTCATTGGCGACCAAAGACAATCCAATTACTTTCGCTCCGGGGTCGAAAAAGTAAACGGAGAATACCAAGGTTGGTGCGTCGATTTCCTGCGCGGACTGGATTCCGGCCCCGTAAAAATGTCCTTCGATGGCCAAGGGAGACTTTGGTCCGCTCAGGTCGGAAGAGGCTGGTTCAGCAAGGGAGGAAAAAGAACCGCGATACAATATGTCGAATGGGACGGGAAAACCATTCCCTTCGCGATTCATTCGGCAAGTTTGACCAAGACCGGTTTTGAAGTCAAATTCACCCAGCGCATCGGACGAAAGAGCATCCCCAAAGTAACCAGTTGGAGTTATCCTTATTACAGCACCTACGGCTCCCCGCCCGTTGACCCCAAAGTATTGAAAGCGAGCAATTATCAACTTTCCAAAGATCGTAAAACCGTAACTTTCGACGTCCCCTTGCAACCGGGAAAAGTCTATGCAATCGAATTTGCGCAACAAAAGAACACCGAGGCCAAACTACTCGATTACCCGACCATTTATTACACTTTGAACAGTCTCAGACCGGCAAAGGAGCCACGCCCGGGAAGAAACGTCGGTTGGTCCTTGGTCGGTTCAAGCTGGAATCGAAACGACAAGTCTCGCCCCGTTCCTCCCGTAGTCTCTCCACTGCCCTCCGCAGAATGCTTCTTGGCCGCACCTAAAAACGCAACCGTTTTGGATGCCTCACAATGGACCAACGCGGATTGGAAATTCGACGACACGGGCGTCATGCCCCGCGGCAAGGGAAACAACCTGACCAAACAATCCTACGGAGATGCGCGCATTCATTTGGAATTTCAGTTCGAGCCTTCGGGCAATCCGGAATGGAAAGGTCAGCTTTATGGAAATTCTGGAATCTTTCTTATGTCCGGATACGAACTCCAAGTCGTGAACAGTTTTCAAAATCCAACCTTCGCCGATGGAACGTGCGGTTCGATTTACGGGCAACACCCGCCACGGGTGAATGCCTCCCGTAAACCAGGCGAATGGCAAGCCTATGACATTCTACTGAAAGCTCCTGTTTTCTCAGACAAGGGTGAAGTAGAAAAACCTATGCGCGTCACCGTCTTTCACAACGGAATCCTGATTCACGACGACGCCTGGATCTACGGTGAAGTCGGCGGACCTTACAAAAAGCATGGAAAGCGGCCTCTTATGATTCAAGACCACAAAGGAACGGGTGTTTCTTTCCGCAACCTCTGGATCATTCCGGACCTAAAGTACGAACAGTCTCTTGATTCCTTCCGAAACCTTTACCCCAACCCCAAGCCTGACAAAAGTTCGATATGACGCAACTTCTCGAAGCCTCGCTTCCTTTCGACCCTACAAAATAGTTCAAGCATGAAAACCATATTCAAATCTTTTTTCGGGCTATGCCTGAGCCTTTTTTTTAGCGGTTGCATTGAGTTCGAGAATCAGGAAATCGTCTACCACCACGATCAGGACAAGGACGAGATTCGAATGACCCTCAACTACAAAGGCATCTTTGGAAACCTCAAAGGAGGTCAGAACATGCAAAAGAGCCCGGACGACAAGGCCACCCCTGAAAAACTCAACCAGTTGCAAATCGAGCAACTCGCATCGGTCATGAATGAAAAGCAGGCCTTTTTCTTCAGCAACTGGATCTTCGAGTACAAACGGTCGGCCCTCAAGGAAATGCTCAAGAACAAACCCGACGACAATAGGTTCGGTAAACCTGAAAAGGATTTGATCGAAGCCCTCCTCAAGAACGTGGATATCGAGAACGTGGGTTTCTACGAGGATAAGGAGGGCCGCCTTTGCGGTGCTCAGACGCTCAAACTATCAAATAGTTCCCGAGTCATATCTCTGGCCAATCGGGTACTCGGACGTCAGTTGAAAGCACGCCTGCAGGAGATGCGGGAGGAAAAGAACAAAAAGACCCCAAATAGCTTCACCTCGAAAACCGTCGATTTGATCGAGAAAAAGACCCAAGCGGATTTCCCCTTCATCCAGGTCGAGGGTAATCTCATTACCCTGACCATGATCCTGACCGAACCTGACCAACAAAGAATTTCCAAATCCACGCTTACCGATCTTCCGCAAGGAACCCGTATTGCATTCGAGGACGACGCCTTGCTCGTCAAGATCGGGGGGAAGAATGCTCAAGTGGGCAAACTGAGCAAGAAATGCTTCGAAGGCTATTTACCCAACGCCCTCCATCACGTTCGGCAAAAACACAAAAAGCTTCTCCTGAACTCCAAGAAAGTAAATCATAGATTTGGCCAGTTTCTCAAGACCAAGGACTAGGTGCATTCGGAATCGTCCGTTCGTTTGGCCATAAAAAAGGAATTTTCATGAACTTCTCTTCCCTACTCACGGTTTCCTTTATCGCTTCCTTCCTTTCGCTGACTGAGCTCTTGCGGGGCCAAGGCGACAACGCGACTCCCCTAGCCGTTGCCGGCGTATACCCGAGCCTCACCATGTACAACGAGGAGGGTGAATGCGGAACCGGGGCGGTGGTTCCTTGGGCCGGTCGATTGTGGGTCATAACCTACGGGCCGCACAAACCGCGAGGATCCACCGACAAGCTCTACGAGATCACCCCCGGTCTTAAGCAAATCATTCGACCCGAGAGCATCGGAGGCACGCCGGCCAACCGCATGATCCACAAGGAGTCGGGACAATTGAGCATCGGGCCTTATTTCATCGATGAAAAAAGAAAGGTCCGGACAATCCCTTATTCCAAGATGCCCGGGCGTCACACCGGTACGGCCCGGCACTTGAAAGACCCCACTAACAAAGTCTACGTCGCGACCATGGAGGAAGGCCTTTATTCGATCGACGTCCACGACCTGAAAGTACTCGAACATATCAAGGACGGAAACCGCAACGCGACGTTCAAGGGTGATGGTATCCGGACCGCGCTTCCGGGCTATCATGGCAAGGGCCTCTACTCCGGTCAGGGAATTTTGGTCTACTCCAACAACGGTGAACATGGAAAATCGGCCCTCACCGATCCCACCACGACTTCGGGCGCTCTCGCTTCCTGGCAGGGAAAAGGAGACTGGAGTCTGGTCAGAAGAAACCAGTTCACCGAGGTAACCGGGCCTGGCGGAATCTATGGAAATTCAAAGGAGACCGATCCGATTTGGGCAATGGGTTGGGATGCCCGCTCGGTCATCCTTATGCTTTTCGATGAGGGAAAATGGCATTCCTACCGTCTGCCCAAGGGCAGTCACAGCTACGATGGAGCCCATGGTTGGAACACCGAGTGGCCTCGTATCCGCGAGATCGGACAGGGCAACCTACTCGCCACCATGCACGGGACTTTCTGGCGTTTTCCGAAAAGTTTCTCAAAAAGAAATTCTTCGGGGATTGCTCCCCGCTCGAACTACCTTCGGGTCATCGGGGATTTCGCCCGGTGGAAAGAACGGATCGTGTTCGGTTGCGACGACTCCGCCCAAAAAGAATTTCTCAACCACCGGCCCTTCAAGTCGGCCAAGGGGGCCCCTCTCCAGTCAAACTCCAATCTGTGGTTTGTAGACTCCGGCCAACTCGACAAACTGGGCCCCTCAATCGGCCGGGGTTCGGTCTGGTTGCGGGATGATCTTGGCCAAGGGCAAGTGAGCGAACCTTACTTGTTTTCAGGCTACGACCACCGGATGATGGTGATCCGTCATGAGAGTAAGAAGCCTGTCGCGTTCACCCTTGAAATCGACAAGAAAGGGGATGGCTCATGGAAGGAATTCAAGAAATTCAGGGTCAAAGCTTCCTTGATTCACATCTTTGACGAGAGCGACAGGGGTGCCTGGGTTCGCCTGCGGGTTTCCGAAGAAGTCAAGCAAGCCACCGTCCATTTTCATTACCGGGACAAAGATGAGCGAGGCAATCAAAACAGCCCCGTTTTCAATGGCTTGGCGAGTTTGGAAAAAGAAGCCCTGGCAAAGGGGGTGATCCGCAGCAACCGCAAGGTCTTGAGTATGCTCGCGGACGGCGAGTACTATGAATTGAATGACCGGCTTGAACTGACCCAAGGTGACGAAACTCTGGCGAGACTCGTGGCGGAAGGCGCCCAACCCAAAACCAGCATTCGCGTGGACGCAGCATCCGCAATCGTGGAGGAAGATGGAGTGGCTTACCGTATTCCCTTCGACCCGGGCTACCAAAACATAAGCAAGGAAAATGGGGAATCGGATTCGAAACGGACGCTCGAGGATCATCTTTCCCGAAGCCTGACGAAAGGAGCAAGCGTCAAGGCAAGCGGGGAGCACGGGGACTATTCCGCGGCGCAGGCATTGGACGGCAGTATGTCCGAAGATTCGCGATGGATCGTCAAGGGTCCCGGTTCGCTGGAGGTTGACTTGGGGGAGGAAAAGACTTTCCGCAGCCTCTACCTTGCGTCCGGATGGAA
>JAYOII010000087.1:7705-10079 GCA_038118685.1 Opitutia bacterium | reverse complement strand
GACCCCGTTGCGCACCAGATCGGGTATTCTTATTTCAAAAGGTTGTTGACTCATATCACGTCAGTAAATCCCTAATCCGCCTCTTCGTCAACGTAGGAGCAACGAGAAAGAAAGATATTCATTCGGTTATTTCGTACTTCCTTTTGAGTGAAGCCTCGATTTCGCGAGCCTCGTAGGCAAAGCCACCTTCCAAAGGAGAATTGCGCAACCGGATCGTCTTGGCGACAAAAGGAACGTCGGAAAGAAAAGGATCGTCCTGATAATAGTGACGATGAAAGGGATAGAGCGATGGAGCATTGCGCAGGGAACTTCCTGTCTCCGAGTCCACGATCTCAAAGTGGGTGTATCCCGATTCCCGGCAAAGCTCGGCGCAGCGAAGAAGGCAAAGCTCTCCGGACATCGGATGCTCACCACCCCGAAAAGTAACCCGAAAGAGGTTGTCCCCGAGCTTTGTGTCCCCGTAATGAGAAGAGTTGTAGAGGCTGCTCGCCCCGCAGGAAACAAGCAAAGAAAGGACCGTGGGAAAAATCATCAGGCGGAAGAAATTCATGAGGCAATCCTAAGGCAACGAAAGAACCGGGCTCAAGGTCCGCTCGGTCAGGAAGCGTTTTTTTTCGCCTCTCTCTTTCGCACGTTGAAATCAAGAATACGTTTGCGCAGCCGGATGCTCTTGGGGGTCACCTCAACCAACTCGTCAGGAGCTATGTATTCGATCGCCCGCTCGAGGGAGAAGCGCAAGGCTGGGGTGAGAGCTTCCGACTTGTCACTGCCCGCCGCCCGGTGATTGGTCACGTGCTTGGCCTTGGTGGGGTTTACGGGAAGATCCTCGGTTCGCGGGTTCTCACCAACGATCATACCCTCGTACACCTCGTCCCCCGCCCCGATGAACAATTTCCCCCTCGTCTCGATATTTCTCAATGCGTAAGTCATGGACTCACCTTTTTCCATCGAGACCAAGGTTCCCGTTCGACGAGTCCTGATATCCCCCGAATCCGGCCTGTACTCCTTGAACAAGTGGGACATGATGCCTTCTCCGCTGGTCAAGTTGAGCAACTCGAACTCGAAACCGATCAAACCGCGCGTCGGAATCGTGGCTTGTATGGAAGTACGACCGCGGTTCGCGGACATTGATTCGACTTGCCCTTTTCTATTGGCCAAGGACTGCATGCATCCGCCGACCGCATCGTCCGGCACTTCCAAATAAAGGGTCTCGAAAGGTTCATGAGACCTTCCGTCGATTTCCTGTTTGATTACGGTTGGACGGCTCACGAGAACTTCGAATCCTTCCCTCCGCATTTCCTCCACCACGACGGCGACCTGCATGGCTCCACGGGCGTTGACCTTGAATTCGGTCGACTCGCCGGTTTCCTCGAATTTGATCGATATGTTGGTCCGGGCTTCCTTGATCAGGCGGTCCCGAATCTCCCTTGAGGTCACCCGGTCCCCTTCTCTTCCGGCCATGGGCCCATCGTTTACGGAGAACGTCATCATGACCGTGGGCGGATCAATCTCGACAAAGGGCAAGGTTTCGGCCTCCGCGTCCCCGGCCAAGGTTTCCCCAATGTCGATCTCCTCAAAACCCGAGACCCCGATAATGTTCCCGGCAACCCCTTCGCTGGCATCGTTGGTATCAAGGGCGGAATATTCGAAAACCTTCGTGACCTTGGCCCGTTCGGGTTTCACGCCTTGGCGCAAGCGCCAAAGAGGATCTCCGATGCGAACGCCTCCCGACAGAACTTTACCGATCGCAATTCGGCCGACGTAATCCGACCAATCCACGTTCGAGACAAGCATTCTGAAATCCGGTCCCTCCTCCACTTCAGGCGGTGGCACGCTTTTCACAATGGCCTCGAACAAAGGGTTCATGTTCTCGCCCTCGTCCTCCAAAGAGCCCTTCGAAAATCCGTTCTTGGCGCTTCCGAAAAGGAAGGGAGCGTTGAATTGCTCCTCGCTTGCCTCCAATTCGAGAAAAAGCTCAAGAACCAAGTCCTGCATTTCTTCGGGCCGCGCATTGGGACGATCGATCTTGTTCACGAACACGACCGGATTCAATCCGGCCGCCAAGGCCTTCTGCAAAACAAAGCGGGTCTGTGCCTGAGGGCCCTCGTAGGCATCCACCACGAGCATCACCCCGTCGACCATTTTCATGACCCGCTCGACCTCGCCTCCGAAATCCGCATGCCCCGGAGTGTCCACGATATTGATCAAATAATCTCCCCATCTGACCGAGGTATTCTTGGCCTTGATGGTTATTCCACGCTCGCGCTCTTGATCCATGGAATCCATGGCCCGCTCCTCGACCACCTGATTATCCCGGAAGGCTCCGGATTGTTTGAGCAATTGGTCGACCAAGGTGGTTTTCCCGTGATCGACG
>JAYOII010000087.1:5267-7695 GCA_038118685.1 Opitutia bacterium | reverse complement strand
ATCATGAACTTTTACCTTCCCGGTGGCAAGCGAAGCTTTTGGCCAATTCAAATCAAAAAGAAATGCGAGCCGTTCTATTTCCCTTGATTATTTGGCTCGCAAGGTATCGTACTTGCTCCACGCAACCCTTTCCTGTTCCCTTACGCCCATGAGACATTCCAAAAGATGAAAAAGCTTGTCCCCCGACTTTCATTCCGTCCCATCCTCGCCACCTTGGCCTGCCAGCTTCTTTCGCACATTCCATCGGCCCAAGACTCACGATCCGGACAACTCAAAGATCTCAACGGCTTTTTCCCTTTCGAACCACCCGCAACCAGCCAAGCTTGGCAATCCCGGTCGAAGGAGCTCAAACTGCGCCTCCTCGTGGCAAACGGCCTTTGGCCTATGCCTGAAAAAACCCCCTTGAACGCAGTCGTCCACGGAAAAGTCAAGCGCCCGGGCTTCACCGTGGAGAAAGTTTACTTCGAGAGCGTACCCGGTTTGTTCGTGACCGGCTTGCTCTTTCGCCCGGAAACCGACAAACGCGGGAAACTTCCTGCCGTTCTTTGTCCGCACGGACACGGAGGTCGCCTTCATGATTTGGGAGAACAGGGAGTGCGCAAGCAGATTGTCATCGGCGCGGAACGCTTCGAGGAGTCGGGCAGAATGCCCAAGATCGCCCGCTGCGCCACCCTCGCGCGGCTCGGCTGCGTGACCTTCCTCTACGACATGATCGGGTATGCCGACAACCGGCAAATCTCCTATCAATTGGCCCACCGCTTCGCCAAGCAAAGACCTGATTTCGAAGGTCCGGAAAGTTGGGGCTTCTACAGCGCCCAAGCCGAGCTCCGCCTGCAATCGATCTTCGGCCTGCAAGCTTGGAACTCGATCCGGGCACTCGACTTTCTCGCCTCCCTTCCCGACGTCGACCCCAAGCGCATCGGGGTAACGGGCGGCAGCGGGGGCGGGACGCAAACCATCATTCTGGGAGCACTGGATCCGCGCCCGATCGTTTCCTTCCCAAACGGAATGGTCTCCAGTTCAATGCAGGGAGGCTGCACCTGTGAGAACGCAAGCTTGCTGAGAATCGGCACGGGGAACGTCGAGCTTGCCGCCCTCTTCGCACCCAAACCCCTTGGCATGACCGCGGCCGATGACTGGACCAAGGAAATGCTCGTGCCGGGCAAGGGTTTTCCGGAGATCAAGAAACTCTACGCCCTTCTGGGAAAAGCCGAAAACACCATTTGCCCCGACCTGACCCACTTCAAACACAATTACAATTACGTCAGCCGGGCCGTCATGTACTCTTGGTTCAACCGGCACATGAAACTTGGACACAAGGAGCCGATCGTGGAGGAGGATTTCAAGCTGTTGAGCGCTCAGGAGCACGCCGTCTGGAACGAACGACACCCTGAGCCCGAAGGTGGGGAAAAGCTCGAGAGAAAAGTAACCAAGTGGCTCGCCGAGCGCGACGACGCTCTTATGAACAGCCTCCCGCCAGAGCAAAAAAAGACCGTTTTCAAGAAGGCTTGGGAAACCATCATCGGTCGAAAGTACGACGAGAGCGCGACTTTTTCCTACGAAAAAAACCAATTGATCAACCTGAAAACGGACGAGCGCATTCTTCTCAAACCAATCCATTCCGCCAACGAACCGGATTCGATCAACCTTTGGCTCGGGTTTGCGGACGGAAACGAGAACTTCAGGGGGTTGGCCCAAAGCGAAGACGGCCATTATTTGGCGCGGGTCTTCATGGAAGGAAAAGAAGGGCCCGCCCGCACGGTGGCAAACAAGCGTGAATTTGCAGGCTACACCCACGGCTTCAACCATTCCAGGTTCGCCCGCCAGGTTCATGACCTTCTCTCCGTACTTTCCTACCTCAACCAGATCCATGCAAAAGAGCTCGTCCTTCACAGCACTGGGAAAATGCAGGCTCAAGCAATCGTCGCAGCCTATCTTGCAGGGGCATCGGTGAAGGAAATAATTGCAGAGAAAAGCGACTTCACCTTTGGCTCGATTACCGATTACCGGGATCCGAAATTTCTTCCCGGAGCGGTCAAGTACGGTGACCTGGCTTGGCTGAAAAAATCCTTGGGGCCGAAATTGACCGTCAGGTAAGCGGCGGTGCTTCCACGATTGGCTGAGGCATTCAATAGAAAAACCGGTCGTAGGTGTAGGCGTTGCCCATGACTACGGTGAAGTTATAGAGCTCGTGAACTACGATCGTGAAAAGCAAGGCGTATAGAAAAGATTTCCCGCGCATGGCCATGTACACCAAGGTCATGGAGACCATCGTCGGGTATAACATGAGGTGACCGAGAACGCCCCGTTGAGTATGCAAAAGCTCGAAAAAAAGAGCAAAACCAAGGACCACCCATAACGGCCTCAGTTTAAAATACCTGCAAAGCTCGAGGATGGGAGCGAAGATAAAAACAGTCTCCGCAATGGG
>JAYOII010000087.1:0-5257 GCA_038118685.1 Opitutia bacterium | reverse complement strand
TGGCCTCGAGACCCCTGCTGTAATCAACCACCCCATCCCTGTGGACGGGGCCTCCACTGACGACGATCCAAGACGGAAGGATTGAGAAAAGAAAGGGAAGCAAGGAGCAGGCCAGGTAGGACTCGAGCAACACCCGTGGCTCGGAAAGAACCGACCAGCGGAAAATCAACCTTTCCAGAAAAGAAGATCGACCCGGTCTCTCTGCTTGCATCGTCACGATGGCTATAACCGAAGCAAAAAAAGACCGCTTTGGTTTACCCGCCGGTCTCCGCTTGAATCCGTTCCACTTGATAGCCGAAACCCGGCCCGGACAAGGTGGAAAGATCAAGTTCGCCTCCACGGCGACTGTAGATTCCCGGATGCACCCGAGCTTCCAGGGTAGAGGCTTCTGGGTAAAACTGCATCCCGTTGCTCTCGACCCCCATGATCGTTCCGGCATGCGCTCCCAGAAGGACGTGAGGAACTTGGGCAAGCATCGGGTTGGTCAAATCCTGGACCATCAGGTCCATCCCGTGGGCCTTGGCCCAACAAAGGGACAGCAAAGCCCCGGTCTGCGTCTTGCAGGTCTTGAGGGCAACTCCCGTCCACCCGAGCTCGCGGCCCAGGCGAACGTGCTCCCAATCATGAGCGCTTTCGTCCATAAAAAGGGGTTTCCTTTCGGCAACCGAATGAACCTTGATGCGATGCGCTTCCAAGTCGTAGGGAAAAGGCTGCTCGACGTATAGTATTTTTCGATGAGTTTCGGGAGCCTCCCTCTCAAGACGATCCAGGATCTCGTTGACGTAAGCCGGGTCCGTCACGGTGCAATTGAAATCCGTGGTCAAGTACTCGACCGACTTCGCTTCCGCAATGCATCCGATTGACCGAAGCCGCTCGTAATCCCAGTTCGAGTCATTTCCCCGAAGCTTGATCTTCAGGCAATTGAGACCATCGGCTTCAATCCATTCCTCCAAATGCACGGGATAACCGTCCTGTGGTTCGTCCCCCTTCAGTTCGCTCTCGTCAAGCGGATCGAGACCTCCCACAAGATGCCAAACGGGAATTTTTTCAGGACGGGGCCAAACAAGAAAATCGGCCGCATATTTACCCGTGAAGTCAACCTCGGCATCCGCTGCCGGCTCAAGAAAGACCGAAAGGTCCGCATTGCAATAGCCTTCGCCGTAGCACTCGTACACAGGCAGACCGTGAGCAACCCCGTATGCGTCGTGCAAGGCCAAATCGTAGGGCGAAGCGCAAACCAAAGCGGCCAACCAGGGAATGGGTTCCAACCCGGCCCTCTCTTCACGATTGTAGGAGTCGAGAATCCGGGGCAACCGTTCGAACAAAAGAGAGTGCCCAATCTCAATGGCATGGCCAAAGACGCCCTTGTCCGACCATTCCTGGGAAAGCTTTGCGCAAAAATCAAGCAAGGCGTCCAAACGCTCTCCATAGGCAACGGACGAAGGCCAAACCCATTGAACGCTCAAGGGAGTCTCGCCCCAACCAAACGATTCGTTTCCATCCTTGTCCCGCACCAGAAGACTGACCCTGGCGCATGTAACCGAAGTAAGCACTTCGGCTCCGAACTTCAAAGGCATCCTTGTTTCGACCGGAACGAATTTCAAGTCGGAGGAAAGGATACGAATATCGAAATCTGATGACGCCATGGCAAAGAAGTGAAAGAAAAAAAAGGGTGGGTCAAACTCCATCGGGGCGCTTTTTCCTTTTCAATCGTCACGAGGTATTGATTATGGAGGAATGGAAGGAGATCTCATCGGTTTATTCGCCTTGTTGGTCGGACTCGAACTAATCCTCGGAGTAGATAACATTCTCGTCATCGCCATTCTGGTTTCCAGGTTACCCGAGAGCAAAAGAAACTCGACCCGAATCATAGGCTTGGCCGTAGCCTTGCTGGCCCGCATCGTCATGGTCGTCGCGGGTCTAAAACTCCTTGAACTCACTTCCCCCGCATGGACGGACGGCCCCGATTGGTTTCGTTACTCTTGGAAGGACTTGGCCCTGCTTGCGGGCGGGTTGTTTTTGATTTGGAAAGCAGTCAAGGAAATCCATTCCACCGTCGAATTGGAGGATCACGGAGACCAAGCGAAAGCAAAGAACAGTTTTTTCGGCGTCATAATGCAAATCCTCATTTTGGACATCGTCTTCTCTCTGGACTCTGTCATCACTGCCGTCGGGCTAACCGACAACAAATGGGTGATCATCATCGCCGTATTGCTCTCGTTCGTCATCATCATGTTTTTCGCCAAGCCGATAGGAGACTTCATACTCAAACACGTCGCGCTGAAGATTCTGGCTCTCTCCTTTCTCATCGTAATCGGAATCACGATTTTCATGGAGGGAATGGGCAAGCAAGTGGACAAGCAACTGATCTACGTTCCCATGGGATTTGCCATGGGCATTCAATTTCTCCTGATGAGACACAAGTACAACTTGGAAAAACACAAGCGTGGGAATTCTTGATCAATTAGGCGGGCAACCCGTTCTTCCCATTCTGAACTTGCCAGACGGGGATTCCGCTCTCCGGGTAGCCGAAGCTTTGGTCGCCGGAGGAATCAAGGTTTTCGAGATCACCTTGCGCAACCCGGAAGCCCTGCAAGCGCTGCAGGCAGTGCGGGAGGAATTCCCCGACCTAACCCTTGGGGCCGGTACGCTCATCGACAAGGAACAGATTGCGCGGGTGAAGGACATGGGTATCGATTTCGGGGTAAGCCCGGGCTGGAGCGAAGAACTTTGGGCTTGTTCCCTGGAGGTCAACCTCCCCCTTTTTCCGGGGATCCTCACGCCGACCGAACTTTTGTCGGCTCATCAAGCCGGGTGTCGAGCGTTGAAGGTTTTCCCGATCGAACCAGTCGGCGGAATTTCCTACCTGAAATCTTTGATCGCTCCCTTCCGGCCTTTGGGAATCAGCTATCTCCCGACGGGAGGAATTGGGCGGGACAAAGTTGCTTCATACCTTCATGACGAGGCGGTCCTGACCGTCGGGGGATCTTGGCTTACGCCCGTAAACTCGATCGAAAATAAAGACTTCGCAAAGATTACGGGGCTTGCCATCGAGGCCTTTTCCCTAAGTAATCGTCCTTCATGAAAATCAATTTCGCCCTTGCGACTCTGATCGCATTTTCGTCCCCCTCGGCTCTTTCGGCCTTTGAGTCCGAAAACCTGACCGCCCGCTGTTCCTTTTCCCATTCCCTCGCGGTCTTCGAAAAGAACAAAACGGCGCGCGTAGCCTTCATGGGAGGTTCCATCACCGAGATGAACGGATATCGCCCGATGGTGGCAAAATGGCTCGAGGAAAGATTCCCCAAGACCACGGTCGAGTTTGTCAATGCGGGCATATCCTCCACCTGCTCGACCACGGGAGCCTTCCGCCTGCAAAGAGACGTCCTTTCCCATGGCTCCATCGATCTGTTCTTCATCGAGTTCGCGGTCAATGACGACCAGGATGCCGGACATTCCAAGGAGGCATGTATTCGCGGCATGGAGGGAATCATCCGGCAAATGCGCCTGAAGAGCCCGAAGACGGACTTGGTCGTCACCTACTTCGTCAATCCGGGCATGCTCGAGCAGCTCAAACAAGGAAAGACTCCCCTGCCCATGGCCGCCCATGAGCGGGTCTTGGAAAAATACGGTGTCTCCAGGATTCACCTAGCCCGAGAACTCTCCGGGCAAATCAAGCAAGGCTCCTTTTCCTGGGAAAAATTCGGCGGCACCCACCCCAAGAAACCGGGAAACCGCCTTTGCGCCGACATGCATATCGAAATGCTCGGAAAGGCATGGTCCGGAAAGAACGGCGTGGCCCTCAAAAAGAAAAAGTTCCCCCTCAAGCCCATTGATCCGAACAGTTACTTCAACGGCCGGTTCCTTTCCCCGGCCAAAGCCTCCCCAAGCGACGGATGGAAATTTTCCGAGCCCGAATGGAAAGACCTTCCGGGCGGAAAACGGACAAGATACCTGGGCCGGCCTTTGCTCCACGGCGAAACCCCGGGCAAGCCCATCCGTCTTACGTTCGAAGGCCAAGCCATCGGAGCCTTCGTCAGCGCCGGTCCTGACGCAGGAACCCTGGAATTCGCAATCGACGGCAAACGAAAGGGAAGCGTCGATCTTTACCACCGTTACAGCAAGGGGCTCCATTATCCCCGGTCCGTAATGTTCGCCCACGACCTGCCCTCCGGCCCTCACGAAATCGAGCTCTCCATAAAACCCGGGAATCGAACCGCAGTCCGCATTCTCGAATTCTGTATCAATTGATCATCCATCACAATCCAACATCATCCTCATGAATCCTTTTCTTGACGATTCTTTTCACGTTCCCTGGTGCAAGCTCACGCCCGAGAGGGTCGTGCCCGACATGACGCTTGCATTGGAAAAAGCGGAATCCGAAATACAAGCCATCCGCAGCTTGTCGCCGGAAGAAATTAATTTCGGGAACGTCCCCTTTCTGTTCTGCAAAGCTCAGGAGGATTTGGGCGAAGCCTGGAACTTGGTTTCCCACCTCGATCAGGTCCGTAATTCGGAGGAACTGCGCGAAGCCTACAACGAAATGCTCCCCAAAGTAACCGCCTTTGGAACCAAGGCTCTGCTCGACCAAACCCTTTGGAAACAAGTCAAGTCCTTCGCTCAATCGGAAGAAGCGCAATCCCTCGAAGGTCAGGAAAAGAGGTTGCTCGAAGAACTGGTGGCGGATTTCGTGGAAGCGGGCGCCAATCTCCCGGAAGACAAAAGAACGCAAATCGAGAAACTGTCCACCGAACTTGCCCAGGTTACCCAGAAGTTCTCCGAGAACGTGCTTGATTCGACCAATGCCTGGCAAAAGAACATAGAGGACGAATCCCTCCTCGAAGGCTTGCCCGAAAGCGCCAAAATCGCGGCCCGGGAAACGGCCAAGCAAAAGGAGATGGACGGATGGCTCTTCACGCTTCATGCCCCGTCCATCATGCCCATCATGAAGTACTTGGACAGCTCTTCCATCCGCCGGGAATTTTGGGAGAAATCATCCAAGATCGGATGGACGGAAGACAGGAACAACACCGACTTGATCAGGGAAATCCTTGAACTCAGGCAGGAAAAGGCCTTGCTTCTGGGCAAAAAAGACTATGCGGACGTCATGCTTGAGCGAAGGATGGCCGGCTCCGGAGCCCGGGCGGACGAGTTTGTCTCCGACCTCAAAAACAAGACCACCGATGCTTTTAAGCGCGAAAACGACCAGTTGATCACCTTCAAGACAGAGAAAACAGGGCAACCGTCCGAGCTGCTCGAG
>JAYOII010000086.1:5406-10103 GCA_038118685.1 Opitutia bacterium | reverse complement strand
TCAGGAGGACACGAACTTCACGGTCTACTTGGTGGTCGATGCAAGCGCCTCCATGGGGTATCAGGGCAAGCGGGTTTCCTGCTCGAAACTCCGTTACGCAAAGATGCTCGCCGCTTGCTTTGCCTATCTGGCTCAGCGGCAAGGCGATCGTTTCGGGCTCTTCGCCTACTCGGATGAAGTTCGACAATGGATCCGTCCCCGTTCCGGCAGCGGGCACTTGAACAGGCTTTTGGTCTCCCTTGGTTCCCTTGAAGCAAAGGGGCAAAACGATCATGAGCAAGCTTGGGGAAAATTTACGAATTCGTTGCCGGGCCGATCGATGGTCGTGTTCATCTCTGACTTCCTGGAAGCCGAGGATACTTTGAGCGAACGTTTGCGTTTTGCGCTCTCTCCTCATTACGAATGCCTTTGCATGCAAGTCCTTGATCCGGAGGAGATGGACTTGCCTGATGCCGAGGCAATCCGCTTCGCGGAAATGGAGGGGGATCGGGAGATCTCCAGCGCTCCTCCCGCAATACGGGAAAAATACCGCAACGACATGAATGCCTTCGTGGAAGATTTAAGTGGGAAGTTGGCTTCCGTATCCGCGGAATTCGAAACTTTGCGATCCGATCAGGAATTGGGGCATGCTTTGCGTCGCTTTTTGGGTCTGAGGAACCGGCAGGCGTAATGGAATCAACCGTTCGCTATGATTGAGTTCGCCCAGCCGGCAGCCTTGTGGACCGCTTTGGCGGTGGGTTTGCCGATTTTGGCTCATATGGCTTATCGACAGGTTACCCGTAAGCATCCGTTTCCATCCCTTCGCTTCATCCGTCCGTCAAGGATTCCCAGAACCGGGAGAAAAAAGCCTTCCGATCTTCTTTTGCTTTTGCTTCGGATACTCTTGTTTCTCGCCCTGTCCGCCTTGTTGGCGGATCCTTATTGGATGCTGGAATCAACTCCTGATACGAGGGCGGAATCAGGAAAGGAAACCCTTCTTGCCATCGACGTCAGTCCGAGTATGGCAGGGTGGGGCGGGTTGGAGGAAGCGCGGAATCTTGCTTTGCGCTTGATTGACGAAGAAGAGGGCGAGCTCGGCCTTGTCGCCTTTGGACAGAATATCCTCGCCGAATGGAAGCCGGGGACCGGCAAGAAAGAATTGACGGAGGCAGTCGAGGGCTTGAGCCATGACTGGAAAAAAGGGAATGCCCAAACCTTGCTTGATCGCGCTCCCGGTTTGTTTTCACCTTCCGCAACCGAGAAAAATCTGGTGATCGTCAGCGACTTTCAGCAGTCCGACTGGCAAACTGCTTTCCGTGATTTGCCTGAAACAGGAGTAGAGGTGGATTTGCGAGGGGTCGGCGCCGAAAAAGGACAGCTAAGGCGTTCGGACAACGTGAGCGTGGTGGAAGCCCGCGCCGTGCCGGCTGGTCCGGGCAAGGTGAGGGTTTGGACGGTCTTACGGAATTGGGACGATGAAGCCAAGACCGTTCCTTTGGCCTTGAACGCCGGGGGCGAAATTCGTCAAAGGCAAGAGGTCGACCTACCACGCCTTGGGTCGGCTCAGGCTCAGTTTGTCTTGAAGGCCGATGACTTTTCCGGGGCTTCGGTCGAGCTTGAGTCGGAAGATTCCTTTTCTTTGGACGACAAACGGGCTCTTTGGTTGAAATCTCCTCCGGCCCGCAGATTCGGGTTTTGGATGCCGGAAGCCGAAAACGCGGAAACGCAAGAGGAACGGGATTTTCTCAAGACGGCGGTAGCCAGTGCCGGAGACAATGGATGGAACCGCTGGAATTGGGCTCAGGATCAGGCGGATGGCTTGAGGTTGGGTGACGAGAAGTCGGGGCTTGAACTGCTTCTTGTCATCGGTTTGGGAGAGTGGTTCGAGGAGCAGGAATTGGGAGCTGCCTTGCAGGGGTTCGTCAAGGGGGGAGGAACGGCCATTCTGACTCCGGGGCAACCGTTTGCAAAGACGGTTTCGATTATCCGTGAGGCCGACCTGTTGGCATTCAAGTTCCTTCGGGTGGCCGGGGGAGCCGTCCGCTTGGGGAACCCTTTCCGGATCAAGGCTCTTGAGGAGGGTTCTTTTCTGACCGAGGTTTTTGACGGCAAAGCGGCTCGTGATCTCTATCTTTCAGCCATCCATCGATTTGGCGTCCTGCGGGAGGTCGGTGCGGGCGTGGAAGTTCCTGTCAGGGATCGCGAGGGTCGTCCTTTGGCCTTGGTTCGAAACTTGGATGGGGGCGGACGCCTGGTTTTTCTCCCTTTCAGAATGAATACGTCGTGGACCGATTTGCCTTTGCGCAATTCCTTTCTTCCTTTACTCATGGAGCTTTCTTTCGGGGGTCGAAAGGCCATGCCTGCGAGAGCCTGGCCGGTCCTTGAGCCGGGTGGCACCTGGGGGGAAGGAGAGCAAGTTTTCAAGGCGGTCGAACCCGGCGTATTCCGGTTCGAAGATCAGTGGCTTGAGGTGGTGCCTTCGTTAGCCGAATCGATTCCCGAGGTGCTTGATTCCGACGAGTTGCTCCAGTCCGTTGGAGGGCGGTTTTCATCAAGCCCGGCATCCTCTCTGGCAGAAGGTTCCGGAAAGGAAGACAGGGAACCTTTGTGGTTGTGGTTTGCAATCCTCGCCGCAAGTCTGTTGATTATTGAAATGATTTGGTCACGTCCCACTCGCGGCGGCATAACGAATGGTGATTCCGCTCATGCCTGAGTTTATTAAATATCTCCGGCGAGAATCGCTTTTTTCCCTTTTTGCCGGAACCTTGTTTGCGTTGGTTGCGGGGGTAGTCAGTTGGCCGCTTTTTCTCTATGCTTTGGATGCTTACGATTCCATTGTTCCAATCCGCGAAAGCGAAGCTTTCGAACTGGTGGTTGCAGTGAGTTCTTTATCCGTCATCGTTTTTCTTGGCTTGTTTTTTCGTTCCTGTTGGAAAAAGCCGTCGGCACGAGAAGTCGCCAAACAGGTAGAGACTGCGAACCCCGAGCTGAGGGACCTCTTGAACTGCGCGGTCGAGATAGAGGGAAAATCCCGCCGTGGCGAACTTACCTTCATGGAAAACCGGGTCGTTCGACTGACCGAATCCAAAGCCAGGGAGATTGCGTGGGGAAACGGCACTCGGCCGAAATCCTTCTTCTGGGTGGCCTTGGCCGCGGGTTTTGCCTTGGGCGGCGTTTTTTCCGTGTGGGGCATTCAAACCAGTCCTTTCCAAAAAACTTTCGCAGTCTTTTCCGATGAACCCGGCTTGACTGTCTTTACGACCAAAACGGTGGCTGCGGAACAAACGCAGTATCCGCCCAGTCACGAATTCAGTCGAGGAACGGATATTTCCGTATTTGCGGACGTTACGCGTGGGCACAGGGGTGAAAAAAGCGCGTTTATCGAATTCAAGGAAAACGGGAAGGTCGAGAGACTCGAGATGTTGTCTACTCCCACTTTGGGGCGTTTTGAATTTGTCGCATCGTCTCTGCAGGAACCTTTTGAGTACCGGGTTTTGACCCCGACTTTGGAGAGCGGGTGGGAGACGCTTTCCCCTTTTGATCCTCCTGCCTTGGTTCAAGCCAAATGGACGGTTTCTCCTCCCGCATACTTGAAAATGGATCCTTTCGAACATTTTGGGTTCGGGTATTTGCGGGCCCCCGAGGGAAGTATTTTGCAACTCGAGTTGGAGGTTGAGAAAAACCCTCAACGCGTAGGGGCTACGATCCACGACCTGGAATCAAACGCAACCCTCGCAACCCAATCCCCGACTGTCTTCGTTTATTCGAAAGAACTCCAATCGGAATGGGCGGGTCGGTTGAGCCTCATTGACTTGGATGCCCCGGAGCGTGGTTCGGTTCAGTATGATGAGTTCGTTTTTGCGCCCATCCCGGACGAGCCGCCCCTCGTCGAGATTACCGAACCGGCCAAGGATCTTCAGCTTCCAGCCGATGCCAGCTTGTTGGTCGAGGTTTTCGCTTCGGATGATCACGGTGTCGCCGACGTCAGGATCAACGTTTCCCATGCCGGGGAAAAGGAAGAGGAGACCTTGTTTGTCGAGCCAATCGAAAAAGAGAAGAAATTGAGCTACATTCTGGACTTGAACGATCGTGCTTTGGCCGTGGGGGACGTGATTACCTATATGGCTTTGGCCATGGACAACAAGGAACCCGAGGGGCAGTTGGCCCGGTCGGAAATTTACTTTATCGAGATTCTTCCGCCTGAAGGCAACAGCACCGACGGGGAAGGTTCGGGGGACGGAGAGCAAAAGGAGATACCCGTGCGCGATTTCATCAACAAAACCAAGAAAATCATCCGCATGACTTACGATGCGATCCTTGAGGATGAGCTCGAGCAGGAAAAGAGCGCTTTGGCGATTGGATCCGATGCTCTCGGGCTCAAGCATGCCATGACCAAGGTCTATGATGAAAATGAGGGCCAATTTCCCATTCAGGACGGAATCGACTTGGGCGAATTGCTCAACGAGGCCACTTATCATATCGAGCAAACCGAAATCTATGCGGGAGATCAGATGCTCGAAGAATCTCTCGAACCATCTGAGAAGACCCTGCGCAAATTGGTTCAGCTTTATGCCTTGATGCAAAAGATGCAAAAGCAGAAGTCGAAAGGGAAAGGAAAGCCGGAAAAGAGCGAAGAGACTGCTGACAACCAAAAGCAGGAAGACAGCGAAGACGAACCGAAGGATCCGGCGGAGGAACTCAAGAAGTTGGGTAAGGAC
>JAYOII010000086.1:0-5396 GCA_038118685.1 Opitutia bacterium | reverse complement strand
CCTCGAGTTTCTCCAAGTCCTTACCCAACTTCTTGAGTTCCTCCGCCGGCTCCGGAAAAACGGGTGAGCCAAACCAGGAGATTGCCAAGGAACAGGAAGAATTGAGAAGGGAACTGGAAGCCTTGAGGGACGAGTGGTACGAAAATTCGGGAAGCCTCGGTGAAGTCGGTTCCCTTGATGCGGCTGGAACCGAGATGAAGGAAGCCGCGGGAGATTTGCGCAGGGATGATCCCCGTGAAGCCCGCCCTCATGGGGATTTGGCCGCGGAGGCTTTGGCCAATGCCATTTCCGAGGTGGAGGGCAAGATGGCTGGTCTGGCTGCCGGCATGGTGGATCAGCTTAGCTCCGAGGCTGGTGGCTTGGCATCCAGTCAGCGCGATCTTGCCGAAGACACCGAGAAGGCCAAGCCGGGCCAAGGCGAACCCCTCAAGAATGAGCAAGATGAACTGAACGAGCGGGCGAAGGAACTGCTTGAAAAAATTGATCAGGCGGCCAGGGCATTGGGTGATTTCAACGAGAATGCGACCGAGGATTTGCTGAAAGGAGCCCGGGATTCTCGTGAGGACGGTCTGGAGCGCTCCGGCAAGAGAGCCTCCAACTCCCTTCTGTACGAAGCTTTTCCTCAAGCCAAGCGCGAGGAAGACAAAGTCGCCGGGAATTTGGAAAAGCTTGAGGAAGAATTGAAGGGGGTGGCCGACAAGCTCAGGAATTTAGGAAATTCGGCCCTTCGGGATCTCGTGGAAAAACTGCGCGAGACCCAGCAGGAAATGCCCGGGATGCAAGAGGGCGAAATCAAGGAAAGCGCCGAGGAGTTGGCCAAGGCTTTGGGCGAATTGCCGAACGCGGAATCGGACGAGAGGCTTTTGAACCTTACGCGTGCCCTTGAGCAGGTGCCCATTATGGAGGATTCGTCTCAGGCAAAGTCTCTCGCCTCGGCCGCTGTTGCGGAGGCTTTGGAGTTGGTCGAGCAGTTCTTTTGGCAGGAAGCGGTCGAAAATCGTCTTCGAAGGAACAAGGAAACAACCGCTGCTCCCGGTCGATACAAAAGGCAGGTCGAAGAATATTTTCGAAGAATTGCGGAGGGTGAATAAGGATGGGGTTCGATTGGCCCTTGTCTCCGGTGTGGTTGGCTTTGGGAGCCCTTGTTTTTTTGTTTGCCCTTTTTTTTCACGGACGGAGCCTGCTTGAGGCAACCGTTCCCCGGTTTGCCTGGAAACTGATCGGATTGAGAGCCTTGGCCGGCGGAGTTTTTCTCCTCCTTCTGGTTCGGCCTTACTTGGAAACCGATGAGCCTGCGACAAACGAATTTAGACTGCTTGCCTTGGCCGACTTGTCGGGGAGCATGGACGTTCGGGACGAGCGGGGCGGTCTTAAGCGAATCGAGCAGGTGAGTCCTCATTTGGATGGTGGAAATTCCGATTCATGGGTGAGCCGGCAAATGGCGAAGTACGGTAAGGTCGAGAGCTTGGGGTTTGCTCAAGATGCCAGCCGATTGAGGTCTCAATCATGGAAACGCCCCGAGCTTGGAGAGAAGACCGCCTTGGGAGACGTGTTGGACGGTGCTTTGCAGGATGCGCAAGGACAATCCCCGCTCGGATCGGTCGTTGTTTTTACGGATGGTCGAAACAACAGTGGGAAGCCGGTTCTTGAGGTGGCAAAAGGGTACCGGGTTCGCGGGGTGCCGGTAAACGTCGTGGGGGTGGGGCAGCTCAAGGAAAGAGGAGATTTGGCCATACGTTTCTCCGACCGAAAGCCCAATGCGGTAGCCAAAGAGGATCTGCTTCTGAAGTGCGAAGCGACCAATCAGTTTGACCAATCCGTCGAAAGCTCGGTGCGTTTGTCCTTGGGGGAAAAACTTTTGCAGGAGATTCCCTTGAAGCTGAAGTCCGGCGAGACTCGCTCGATCTCCTTTTCACCCCTCAAGCCGAAGTCCGCCGGTCCACAGCGTTACCGTGTTGAAATCGTAACGCCCTCGGGAGATGCGGATCCTTCCAACGACATGGATTCCTTGCTTGTTTTGGTCAAGCCTCCCGAGCGCTTTCTGACACTCTATTTGTCCAACCGGGTACAGCCTCTTTATCCTTTCGTGAAGCGCGTGCTGGCCGATGAAGAGCGCTTTGAGTTTCGCTCGCTCATCCGATTGAGCGATCAAGTTTTTCATGCCTTCGGAGACGAAATCAAGCCCGCCTATCCGGATGATCCCTCTTTTTGGATGGATTATGATTCGGTCATTCTCGATACGGAAACGTTGACGGACTTGAATGCGACCTTGGTTGATTCCCTCAAGGACTTCGTTCAGAAAAAGGGCGGTGGACTTTTGCTCTTCGGCCCGGCGGAGAAAGGCCGCGAACTGCTTGGTGGATTGGTTCCGGCAAAGGAGGTGGAGAGAATTCTGGTGAAAGACAACCTCTCTCTGGTGACCTTGGAGGAACCGCTTTTCAGGCCCGAGGACGACGTTGATGAGATGAAGCCTTTTTTACCCGGTCGCTTGCCGGGTTTCTTCGTCAAGGAGCAAAACCCCGCCGCCCGGGGCGTAGTCGTTTCCAGGGCCAATGGTCGGTCGGTTCTCGTCGTTCAGGCGTACGGTGCGGGAAAGGTCGGGTATTGGGGGGTTCCTCACGATTGGAGGCGATCGATGAGCGACGAGGATGGGGCAAGGGAATTCAGGAAATTTTGGCAAGCCTTGGTTCAATGGTTGGGCACCGGTGGGGAAGACCGGCTGAAAATCGAGGAGAATGAAAAGCCCTTTTTGCGTGGTGGCGAGACCCCTCTTCAGGTGGAAGCCCTCGGCTCTGATTTCGAACCATCCATGGACGCCATGGTGAAGGCCCGGATCGTGGGGCCCGAAGGATTTGAGAAAACCGTGCAGCTTTACCCGGAAGGTTCCGTGGCGGGACGGTATGCTGGTTCGTTCAAGCCTACCCAACCCGGAGCCTACGAGGTTCGCTACGAATTGACTTTTCCGGATGGAGAAGCCTTGGAGAGGGAGAGTTATCTGAGGGTTTCGGATTCGGGCGAGGAGTCGATTGACGTTTCTTATGCGGAGAGAGATTTGAAAATGTTGGCCAAGCTTACGGGAGGTGAGTTTCTTCCCGTTTCAAAACTGAATGAGGGATGGGAGCCTGCCTTTGCCCAAACCCTGCCGAGCATTCGGAAGCGTCACAGTTTGTCCGACGCGTGGATTTTCTTTGTTGTTCTCTTTATCTTGGCAGGCATAGAATGGATCATGCGCCGTCAAGTAGGCTTGCGATGAATAAGATTTTCCCGTTACAACTTTCCTTAGTGGGGTGCTGCCTTTTTTGTGGGGTGGTTTGGGCTCAGGCCCCTTCTCCTTTTCTTCCTTCCCCGGAGAAGGGGGGCGAACCAATCGTTTCTTCCGATGCGAATGCCAGTACCGACAAGCCGGTTCAAGCACCCCGTTCATCCCAAAGCGAAACGATCCTGCGGGCGGCGAAAGACCTTGATCACCTCGAGGTCGGTCGAAGAGTTGGGGCGGCCAAGCTTCTCGGTAAATACCCCGGTTCTCAGTCCGCTTTTCTTCTGGTGGCGGCTCTCGATGACCCAAGCCCCTTGGTTCGCCGTTCGGTCATGGTGTCTTTGGCCGAGCATGCTTCGAATGGTTATCCGCTCTACGACAAATCCCTGGTCGAGAAAGTATATTCCAAACTGGGCGACTCCGACGTCGAGGTGCGGCGGGAGGTCTCGACCATGATTCCCCGCTTGGTCAGCGGACTGAGGCGCAGTGGCGTTGAGGTAGTTGAAATCAACGGTCGCAAGATCTTTCGGTCCGTCCCGCCCACCGTTCGGGCCGATCTTTTGCAAATTACTCAAAAAGCATTTCTTGATTCGGATGCCATCGTGCGGCAAAACGTGATGAAGTACCATATTTACTTGGGTGTGCCTTTGCCGGTGACAACTCTGGTAAAACTTTTGGGCGATTCGGATCTGGGGGTTCTGTTGACCGCTCTCGACCGAATTACTTCCAACGCGGGCCGTCCCGAGGTCGTGGACAGAATCGAGGAGCTTTCCCGGCATCCGGATCGCGGCATACGTCTGAAGATCGTCTCGGTGGCTCGGGACGCGAATCGTTTTCATGCCCGATATCGCTCTGTTTTGCGGGCCATGACGAACGATCAAGATCCTCAGGTGTTGTCCATGGCGGCGGTTGAATTGGCTCGCTTTGGCGAGAAGATTCCTTCCGCCACCGTTCAACGGATCAAGCAATACCTCCTCGGTGTAGAAGGCATGTCCACGCAAGTGACCACAATCTTGTATGCAATTTCAGCAATGGGAAGCGATGGCATTGGCGTTTATGAAGCTTTGACCGACCATAGCAGTTCCCGGATCCGCAAAATTTCCTGGCAACGATACCTGACGCTGTCATCGGGGTGGAACAAGCCCAAGTTGTGGCTCCCCGCCACCAAGGATCGCGACAAGGGCGTCAGGGAAGCCGTCCTGAATATGTTGCGGGGTCGCCCGATCAATCTGAATTCGGATGACATGGCGAGCCTGGTGGAGAGCAAATACGAGGACGTCAGAATATTTGCCGGGCAGTCCTTGCTTACGGTTGACCAGAGCGTGTTGGGCCAATTTTCCTTCGATCTCCTTATCGACGAGAACTCAATCGTTCGCTCGACGACCATCCGGGCCATGGGTTCCCGCAAGGTGACTGGTTGGGTCAAGGTTATGACGAGGTCGCTTCTTGACGATGATTACGTTATTCAGCAAGCGGCCATGGAGGCATTGATCGGGGATCGGGCGAGGGGGGTCCCTGCCTTGCTGGAATTCATTTCGAAAAACCCGCAAAACAGGATAAGTTCATTGGCCAAAACGGAATTGAGGGGGAGGGGAATACAACCATGAGTTCGCGTTGCCTCGCCGTTGCCCTGCTTCTTGCTCTTTGCCCTCTTCTGTCCGGACAAGAGGACTCGGGTTCCCCGGGTGGAGGAGTCCGCATCATGCAATTGATGAGATCGGAGAATGTTCTGAGGCGGTATCCGGATGCTCTGCCCAGTTTGTTGAAGATGATGAACGAGCAAACCAACGCTCGTTTCGACACGGATCCTTTGTTCATATCGTCCCTTACCGACGAAAGATTGCTCGAGAACCCGATTCTCTACGTCAATTGCGACGAGCAGCCCAACCTCGAGTTTCCACAGGAAGAAAGAGAAGCCCTCAGGCATTACATGGAGCAAGGAGGTTTCGTCTATTTGGATGCCGGAATCAAGGCTTCCTTTCTTGGGGCCGACCTCGGGCATAGTTATGCCGCGTGGGAAGAGAGACCCGAAGTGAAGGAGTTGTTTGCCCAGCTTTTTCCCGAAAAAGCCTTTGTTCCCATTCCCCGCAGTCACGATCTTTTCCGCACTTTTTTCAAGGGCCTGCCTAAAAACGAATAC
>JAYOII010000085.1:4393-10131 GCA_038118685.1 Opitutia bacterium | reverse complement strand
GTCTTGAGCCATGCGGAAGGTTTGCTTGCAAAGATTTGCGTACTCGCTCGATTTCCGTACCCAACGGACGTCGTTGGTGAGTTTGTCCTCTTGGCCGAGGAGGAAAGAAGAAGGGCCAGCCAGCAACGCAGCAAGGCACACAAGGTTGAATCCAATCATAACCCAACTCAATCGCCATGCCTCCTTTTCGTCAAGTCCGGGGGATGGTCGGATGGTCTTTCCTGTCGAGAGTTCAGGTCGGTTTGGTTTCGCTTCCCGACGCCTTCTCGCCTTCTCCATGCATCAAGGTCATGGTATCCATGCTCCCCCTTGACTGGGGCATGGAGGCGTGGTTGATTTGATTTCAATGAAATGGATCCACGCATGGTTTTTCTTCTCGTTTGCCCTTGCTCTTCAGGGGGAAGGACCAATGCGCGTTTGGACTAGCCTGGAAGGACGCACCATGGAGGCTGCTTTTCTCAAGTTTGATGGAGAAAAAGCCGTCTTCAAGAAACTGGACGGATCCTCTTTTTCTCTTTCTCCTTCTGTTTTTTCCCTCGAAGACCGAGCCTTCTTGATGAGTTTGAAGACCAGTGCCGAAGTCGCGGCTTCTTCTGTCATCGAGTCTGTTGATTTTGCCATTGGAGCCACAATTGTCCTTTCGGTACGCGGAGAGGCCTCCGTCGTGGGACCCTCCGCGGTTGTCCCGAAAACCGACTACGAGGGCGGCCACGCATACGATGGGAATTCTACTCCCGGCTTGCCTTCATCTGCCTCGAGCGGGCTGCGGGTTGGCTCAATCGTTTCTTCCGGTTCGCTAATCAGGGTTGGGCCGCATTCCGAGGTCGCGTTGCTCTTCAGTAACGGAACTATTGCCACGATTGGAGCAAACACTCGGATGGCGATCAAGGAGTTTCAACAAGAAAGCTTTGGCCGATACGAAGGAAACTTTTCCCGTGATGAAGAGGTGAGTTCATCCAAGTTGCTCCTCGATCTCGAAGTCGGAAGCCTAGTGGTGGACGTGAAGAAACTCAAAAAAACATCGAACTTGGAAGTTTTGACTTCCTTGGGCGTAGCTGGTGTTCGGGGCACCATCTTTAAAATCCATTCTCTTGCCGAAAGTACGAAACTCTCGGTCCTGACCGGTCGGGTCGATTTTGTCCCGCCCCAAGAGAAAGCCATTCCTACCTCGGCCAATCAATCCCTTTTCCTTCAGGCTGACAAGGAACCGCAATTGGGTAATCTCGCTGATCGGGACAAGGAATCCATAAGCAAGACCGTGAAGTCGGCCCGCGCTCTGGCCGCCGGCATGGATCTGAATCCTTTGTTCAAAGAGCTTGATTTCAACAAGCACAAAGTCCCTTTCGCGGCGGACTTGAAAATGGTTTGGGTCGAGCCGGGAACCTTTTTCATGGGCAGTCCGATCACCGAAACCGGCAGGCAAGCCATGGAAGCGAGGCATGAGGTTGCCCTCTCCCGAGGCTTTTATTTGGGAGTTCACGAGGTCACCCAAAAACAGTACGAAGCCGTCATGAAGGGCAATACGGACGTTCTGAGTCCAACCCCCAGTCGTTTCACCGGCGAAAAGCATCCGGTGGAAAGAGTTTCATGGAACGACGTCCAATTCTTCCTCGCCCGTTTGAACGAGGGCGAACGAAACGCCGGTCGCTTGCCTCGCGGATGGGCTTACGTCCTGCCGACGGAAGCGGAATGGGAATATGCCTGCCGGGCCGGAACTGTAACTGTCTTCTCTCTTGGCAACGCTCTGTCCGCGCATGAAGCGAATTTCAGGGGGGCAAGTCCCTATGGTCCAGAGGCCAAAGCCGGTCCCTCTGCCGTACGGACCAAGCCCGTCGGTTCATATGCGCCCAACCCCTGGGGTTTTTACGATATGCACGGCAATGTGTGGGAATGGACGGCCGATTGGTTCGGGAGGTATTCCCTCGGGCAAATGTCCGATCCGAAAGGTTCTGCCTCCGGCTTGTCCCGTGTCAAGCGAGGTGGTTCCTGGTTTCTTCCCGCTGCCTACCTTCGATGTGCCTCTCGAAGCGGAAGCCCTTCCGGTGAACGTTCTCACGACTTGGGATTCCGCCTTGGTTTCAAGCAGGTCGAATAAGGATTTGTTTCTGCTTCAAGTCTTGGGCCAACCGTTCCTATCGACCGGATGCATGGAGGGAGGATACTTTTAAGGATATTCTCTGCCGCCCGCGCATGTTGCCTTCCCTTTTTCCCTGCATTAGATTTATTATCATAACTCCGAGGACATCCCTCTCTTCGTAAACCATAAGTTCCTACATTAAATCAGACGATATCAGCGAAGCGCTTACCGTAACGCCCTCCGGGCTTTATTGTCCGGCAGGCGATTTTTACGTCGACCCCAAAGGCTCGGTGAAAAGAGCCCTCGTCACCCATGCTCACAGTGATCATGCCCGACCTGGTCACGAGAATTATCTTTGTTCCGATCCCTGTCTGCCTCTTCTTCATTTGAGGTTGGGCAAGAAGGCCAAATTCGAAAGCATTCCTTTCGGTGAAAAATACAAGATCGGCAACGCCACGGTATCCTTTCATCCCGCCGGTCACATTCTTGGTTCCGCTCAGGTCAGGATCGAAGTTTCCGGCAGGGTCGTCGTGATCAGCGGAGATTACAAGCCGGACGGGGACCGGACTTGCGAGGAGTTCGAGCCAGTCAAATGCCATGACTTTATCTCGGAGTGTACTTTCGGACTGCCCGTTTACCGTTGGAAACCGGAAGAACTTGTCTTCGACCGGATCAACCAATGGTGGTCGGCAAATGCAGGCGAGAAGAAACCTTCGCTCGTCTATGCTTATTCACTTGGAAAAGCTCAACGGGTTCTTGCCGGGCTTGACTCGAGTATTGGTCCGATCTTTCTCCATCCTGCCGCCTATGAGTTTTTGGAGCCCTACCGGAACGCGGGGATCGTTTTGCCTCCCGCCGAAAAGGTCGAAAAAAGGAAACCCAGAGACTATGCCTGCTCCATTATTATTGCTCCTCCTGCGGTCGAGGATTCCGGGTGGGCGAGAACTTTTCCAGGGTGCAGGAAAAGCTTCGCTTCCGGATGGATGGCCATAAGGGGACAGCGCAGAAGGCGAAACCTCGATCAAGGCTTTGTCCTTTCCGATCATGCCGATTGGGATGGTTTGATCAGGAGTATCCATGCGACCGAAGCGGAGTCCGTTCGTTTGACTCATGGCAACGGGGATGCTCTTGCCCGCTATCTCCGTGAAAAAGGAATCAATGCCGAAATCTTGGGGAAACCCAATTCGGTCGAATGAGGGAGAGAAAAGGATGAAGCTTTTTTCCCGCCTTTTTCACGACTTGGATGAATTGACCAAGACCAACGACCGGATCGATCGGTTGGCTCGGTATTTTGAAGAGTCGGATCCGGTTGATTCGATCTGGGCTTGTTGGTTTTTGGCCGGAAACCGGATCAAGCGGGCCATAAAGACTTCGGAATTGCGTTCCTTCGCTTCAGGCCGTACCGGGTTCCCCGACTGGCTCGTTGCCGAATCCCATGACCGGGTAGGGGATTTGGCTGAAACTTTGAGTTTGCTTGTCGATCAAAATGGGGCGGGTCGTTCTCTTGCCTTGAATGAAGTGGTCGAGACCTTCATCCAACCCCTTGTTTCCATGGATTCAATGGGACGCAAGGAATTGATCAACCAAGCTTGGGATACCCTTGGTTCGGAGGCCCTTTTACCTTTTCACAAATTGCTGACGGGAGCCTTCAGGATGGGCGTTTCGAAGGGGAACCTCTGCAAGGCTCTGGCTCAAGTGGGCAATTTGGAACCCGCCCTTGTTGCTCAACGCCTGGCCGGCGATTGGACTCCGGGCACCTTGTCCATGGAGGAAATACTCGACCTCGAGCAGACGGAGTCCGCATGCCAACCTTTCCCCTTTTATCTTTCTTACCCGGTTGAAAATACTCCGTCGGGCGAATTAGGTTCATTGGACGAATGGCAAGTCGAGTGGAAGTGGGATGGCATCCGCGCTCAATTGATCAAGAGAGACGGGCGGGTGATGATATGGTCGAGGGGAGAAGAATCGGTCGGAGATTCCTTTCCGGAAATCATGCTTGCCGCCAATGCTCTTCCCTCCGACGTTTGCCTCGATGGTGAAATCCTTGCTTGGGGCAAAGACGGACTGAGATCCTTTTCGAGGCTGCAAAGAAGGCTTGGCAGAAAAACTCCCGGTCCTGGAATCTTGAAGAAAGAACCCGTTCGTTTTCAGGCTTATGACCTTCTTCGTTTGGATGGCGTCGACTTCAGGGAGTTGCCTCTGTCGGATCGAAGAAAAAAACTGGAGAATGTGGTGGAAGCATTGCCAGGTGATTTCCAACTTGGTCTTTCCCCCTTGGTTCTCGAAGAGAGTTGGTCCGCTTTGTCGGACCTTCACGCTCAGTCCCGGGACCGGGGGGTGGAGGGGTTTATGCTCAAACGCAAGAACTCGAATTACAAAAGCGGTCGGGTCAAGGGAGATTGGTATAAATGGAAGGTTGATCCTCTACATGCCGACATGGTGGTGGTGAGCGCCCAACTTGGACGGGGCAAGCGTTCCGAATTGTACAGCGACTATTCTCTTGCGGTTTGGTCGGACAGCCAAGAACTCGTGGTCGTGGCCAAAGCCTATTCCGGCCTAAGCGACAAGGAGTTGAAGGAAGTGGACCGTTTTGTGCGGGCCAACGTTACGGGGCGCTTTGGTCCCGTCCGTGGCGTACGTCCTGAAATCGTCTTTGAGGTTGCCTTCGAAGGCGTTCGTTTTTCGGGGCGTCACAAGTCCGGCGTGGCTTTGAGGTTTCCAAGAATCAAGCGTTGGCGCAAGGACAAGAAAGCGGCCGAAGCCGACACTTTGGAGTCCGTCCGGAGTCTGGTTCAGTCGACGGTGAGCCTGAATCCGGAAGGTCCGAAAACCGATGAAGACGGGAACCTGCTTCTATTCGAATAACCCGAATGGACTGTTCAATAGGTCGGTACCTCGATGATCTCCTGCCCATTGGTCATGAAAATCCGATCATCCCCGACGGGCTTGATCTTGCGTATTCCGGTAAAACTTCCAAAGGCAGGCAGGATGATTCGGTTTTTTCCGACGAGAAAGCAGGGTGAGCGGAGGCTGGAGCCGTTTTTTTCCTTCAGGGAAAAGCCCGGGTGAAGGTGCCCGGCCAAAAAGGGTCGTTGTTCTCCTTCGACCGGCAAGTGGCGAAGATCGAAATCGAACTCAGTCCATGGATCCGGGTGGCAGTGGATTCGCAGTTCGGGCCAAGGGTCCCCGGATTGAAGGTCATGGTTTCCTCGAACCAGATGGATTTCGAGATTCGGCATCTTTTCTCTCCAAGTATTCAGTTCCTTGCGAACGATCTGCGTTCTGCCATCTCGTGCGTGGAGGAAGTCGCCGAGCAAAACAAGGGAGTCTGCTTTTGTCCGTTGGATCAAATCTTCAATGCGCTGGCAATCCTCGGCGGAGGAGGATTCGGGTACGGGTATTCCGGACTTGCGGAAAGCCGCCGCTTTTCCGAAATGGGTGTCGGCAACCAAAAGCGCTTTCCGGTCCGGCCAGTGGATCGCTTTCCCCGAACAAAGTTCGAGTTGATGCCCCTGCCAGACGATGGCAATCGAATCGGAGCTTGCCTTCAAACGGAATCCTCCAATTTTACCGCCATTTTCCTTACCCTGTCTCCCCATGATTCGGTGCTCAATTGAGCTCGGATGGATTCAGCCCAAAGAGGGAAGGAAAAGGGGGTGAG
>JAYOII010000085.1:0-4383 GCA_038118685.1 Opitutia bacterium | reverse complement strand
CGTTCGAAGGCTTCCTTGATTCTCTCGACCTCGAGTTGCCGTTCGAGAACTTCTCTTTTGGATTGAACCAGAAGAAGGTTGTCTGGCTCGTACTTGGAAAAAACGTCAAAGAACAACCCCCCGGAGGCTTGCAGTTGTCTGCCGGATTTCGGTGCCCCCGGAAAGCCTTGGAAAACCAAGCCCGCGACCCGGGCGATTTCACGGAATTGTCTTTTGGCCATTTCGCTCAAGTTCATGCAAGCGATCAATTCATCGGACAAGCCGACCGGAGAAAGCAAAGACTTCCATTCCTCGACTCCGATGTCCCGGTCGGAATTCGAGCATAGGTGAAACCCGTAGTCATTGAAAGAAACCGAAAGGGTCATCGGTTCTTTTTTGCTCATCCTGTAACCTGCCAAAGCGGCCATGCCCTCGTGAGCCAAACGACCCGCAAAAGGAAAAAGGAACCAACTTGTCCCTTGTCTGGTTTTGGTTTTTTCAATCAGGAAGCGATCCGTTCCTGGCAAACTCGACCATTTGGCTTGCAAGGCCAGGGTGTTCTTCATTGCTTTCATCTCCCGCCCTTCGACGACCCCGTCGGAAACCTCCCTCAATTTGACTCTTACGCTCTGCGCCAATTCCGAGGACAGGGGCGATTTTCCGCCTCCCCAAACGGGAATAATCCCCTTCTTGGATCTAGCTTTGCGCACGTAGGCAGTTAGGTCGCGTACTCTTTCAAGCACCAACAGTTTGCCCCCGAAAAAAAAGTTTTTACCCGGCTCGATTCTCGAAATGAAGGATTCCTCGATCGTTCCCAAAGCTTTGCCCGATCTCATTTTGACGAGAATCGCGGGGTCGCTCGTGATGGTCCCGATGGACATTCTGTGGAACCTCTCGATCCGGCGCGATTCAACCCCGAAAACTCCTCTCTTGTTGGTCACTTTCTTGAACTGATCGTAGGCGCCCAAACTTTTCCCTCCTTTGGTTATGAAGTCAAGAACCCATCCCCATTCCTCTTTGCTAAGGTCACGGTAGGACCAGGCCGACCTGATTTCATCAAATCCGTTCCGGCTTGAGAATCCTTCGCCCAAAGCCAAAGTCACAAGATGCTGAGCCAAAAGATCGAGTGGCGCCCGAAGAGGCGTACGACTCTCGATCGTCATGTTTCTCATGGCATCCCGGGCCGCCGCGAATTCAATCAGTTCCATGGCCTGAGTGGGTACGCAGATCACTTTGCTGAGGGCACCCGGTTGATGTCCGCACCTTCCGGCCCTTTGCAGTAAACGCGCAATCCCTTTGGGCCCACCGATTTGAATCACTTGGTCAACAGGAGAAAAATCAACCCCCAAGTCGAGGCTGCTCGTGCAGACGACGGCCTTGATGGTCCCCAAGCGCAAACGGTCTTCGATCTCCCGGCGCGTTTTCCGCTCGATCGAGCCATGATGAATCCCGATTTCGCCCTCCCACTCAGGTCTGATCATAAGCAAAGCGTTGAACCAGTATTCGGTTTGAGAGCGAACGTTTGTGAATACGAGGCTGGTTCCCGCGTTTTCTATTCTTTCGGCGACTTGTTCCACGAGCTTCCCGCCCAGGTGTCCGGCCCAGGGAAAGCGCTCCATGTCGCTCGGAATGATGGATTCGATTCGAAACTTTTTTTGGAGGCCACCGTCGATGAGCCTTCCCTCGGAAGAAGATCCGAGAAGGGCCGACTTGGCGACGTCCAGATTGCCCAGAGTGGCGGACAATCCCCAGGTGCGAACTCTCGGATTCCATTTTCGAAGCCTGGCCAAGCAAAGCTCGGTTTGGATCCCCCGTTTGGTCGAAAGCAGTTCATGCCATTCGTCCACGATGATCGCTTTGAGTTCGGATGCCGATTGTTTGAAGTCGGGATAGGACAGGAGCACGGAAAGGCTTTCGGGAGTGGTCACAAGGCACGAAGGAAGGCGTTTTCTTTGGCGGGTTTTGTTCGCTCCGGTCGTATCTCCGGTTCGCGCCTCGACCGTCCAAGGCAGGTCCATTTCTTCACAAATCTCAAGAAGTGAGATCCGGGTGTCCTCGACCAATGCCCGTAAAGGAGTGATCCAGAGAACGCGCAGACCGGGTGTTCTCTTATGGGGTTGCGTTTGCTTGTTCTCGACCATCCATTCGAGCAGGGGAGGGACCCATACGGCATAAGTCTTTCCCGTTCCGGTGGGCGCATGAACCAAGCCGCTTTCCCCCGAGGCATAGGCCTTCCAAGTTTCCCGTTGAAACTTGAAGACCTTCCATCCCCGTTTCTTGAAAAGAGCCGTTGCCTTGCGGTACGCTTCCTTTAGTTGCATAGAACCATTCAGGTTGTACGTAAACGGTTTCGGTTCAAGTTTTCCTGTTCTCCGGGAGGAAGTCGGGTTCGACGGATCAGCTATTTCTTGGGCTTGATGACTTTTTGAATCTGCATGCGGATCATTTTGCGGACGAGCCCGACTTGGAAAGCCGAGAGGCCGGCTTCTTTTGGATTCACGCCAAAGGCCACCAACCAATCGTCTCTTTTGAACTGAAAACCGAGTTTTTCGACCAAACGCTTTTCGAGGTCGGGCATATGGGCGGCTCCGTAAAAAACAACGATTTCTTTTGGCGGATTCTTGCCCTTGAGGACTTTGCGGAGATCGCGGAAGACAATCGTGTTCCGGTCCTCCAGCAAGACCTTCATGAATTTTTCCATGTCCGGGCCCGAAGATTCCGCCAAGCGGGTTACGTCTCCTTCGATGGCTCCCAAGGTTTCCACGATGGCCAACTTCATCAAAGCCCGGAATTTGGGGTCTTTCCCAAGAAAGCTCAAGGCTTTGCCAAGAAAGTTCAAAACGAAAGAATTGCCCGAAAGAGCCTCCATCAATTCCTTGGACCGTTGATCGTCCTTTTCGGATTTTCCTTCGCTCCCGTTTTTTCCGGAACGACTGGCTTTCAAAGGACCACCCTTCAAGCGAGTCATCAAAGCCTCGGAAGAGAGGTCGCTGTTACGAAAGTGAGCCCGGTCATAACGGATGGCTTCCAGTTGGAAAACCAACCCCATGGAGCGGGCCAAGGAAAGTTGCATTTCGGATACTGCGTTGGAACGGCCTTCCTTCTTTTTGGGGCCCTTGTCCCCAAAGCCTACGCCCTCGAAGAGAACCAAGTCCGCGCGATCGAGCTTCTTTTGTATTTCCTCGTAATAAGTTGGATTCCCCAAATGCGAAACCCCGAGCAAGGTGACGCTCGGACCATCCTTCTCGGGCGAAACCAAGGTTCGAGAGGCAATCTGCAGAACGCGGCCGCCCGCCTCGTCGTCGACCGCCCGCAGGTAGGGTTCGGGTTCGCCGGAGGTCCATCCGATGCAGGCAAGAAACACAATCGGCCCCATGATTCTGCGCAAATACGTCATCGCACTTATTCTTCCCGAGGATCGTCCCAAAGGTCAAGCTTCCGTGATCATTCGGATGGGGCAGGGGGGCGTTGCGACGTTTGCTTCTCGTTCTTTTTCCCGCTCCGACGTCCTTTCAGGTTGAGCCAGACCGAGAGGGCGAGAGCCGGTAAAAGGGCTCCCAAGGCCAACCAGAAAGCGAATTCATCACTCACCGCGATACCTGTCCACGCATCGAAGAGATAAGTCAGGTAGTTGTTCGGTAGATCCGTCTGCCCAAGCGCCCACTTGACTTGCCAATGCCAATCGGTGCAGGGACAGTAGCCGAGCCCGTACCAAGGCGCGAAAGCAACCCAGGAACCCGCTGTCAGGAAGATGCTCAGCAGGTTAAATCGAAGTGTCCTCCCCCAAGCCCAACCGAAAAGGTTGAAGAAGATGAGTGCGGTATGGGCGACAAGAAAAGCATGATCAAGAAAGACCAAAGTCGCCGGTGACAGTTCCGTTACTTCCATGAGCTTGTGGCAAGTCGGGAGGGTTTACTCATTGACTCGTTCGCCGTCCTTGTAGACTGAGCGAATGACTTCCGTTCCGTCCTCGTAGTACGCATCGACTCTTATCCCATTTCCATCCTTCAGGTTGGTGACCGGGCATTTTTCGCCATTCGGTTTCCAAACGACCGAAGACATGAGTTTGTCATTGGCAAAGTTCTCTTCCGATTTCTTCTGCCCGTTTTTGAACCAATCCGTCGAAAGTCCGTCCTTCATGCCGTCCCTGTAATTTGCTTGCGATCTCTTTTGTCCGTTCTCGAACCAAGTCGTGTGAAGCCCGTTCTTCTTGCCTTCCTTGATGATGCTTTGGGATTCGAGCGGTCCTTCGTAGTACCACTCCGCCCAAATTCCGTCTGCCTTGCCATCCGTGAATTGACCCAGACGACATACCTTACCATTGCCATACAACTCCTTGCCCCAACCCGAATACAAGTTTCCCGAGTTGGGGTTACCCTCGTTCGGCGAATAGTAAAACAAACT
>JAYOII010000084.1:0-10410 GCA_038118685.1 Opitutia bacterium | reverse complement strand
GGTCTATCCGATGGAAAAGACTTTGGGGCCCCCGGGTTCCTCAGGCTGAACTTAGGTTGCTCCAGACAGCTTCTTGCTGAAGCTCTTGAGCGGATGGTCTCGGCTTGCAAGGACCTTTAGTTTGCATGGAAAAAGGCAAGGGAGATCGCCTTCGCGAATTGCGCCGGTTGATTCGTGATCACGACGAGAGATACTACAGGGACGCCCGCCCCACGATCGGAGATCGGGAGTATGACTTGTTGAAACGTGAGCTCGAAGGCCTGGAGCGGGAATTGGACCCTCTTGGCTTGTTCAAGACCGAGGACGCATCACGGGATTCCGAGCAGAAGAGTCTACCTCAAGTCGGAGATGATCGACTCGAGGCATTTGCCTCGCATCGACATCTTCTTCCCATGTTGAGCCTCGACAACACTTACGACGAAAAAGAATTTTTCGACTTCGATCAAAGGTTGAGAAAACTTTTCGATCTCTCCGATCTGCCTTATGTCGTGGAGCCCAAAATTGATGGCGTGGCCGTCTCGCTCACTTACCTGAACGGAACCTTGGAGACCGCCGTAACGCGTGGGAACGGACTCGAAGGAGACGTCATAACCCAAAACCTCAGGCACGTGGATTCACTGCCCTTTGACTTGTCTCACTTGGACTTGCCCGAAGTTTTGGAGATACGGGGTGAAATCTACATGAGTCACGAAGAATTTACCCGATTGAACGAAAAGCGAAGAGAGGAAGATTTGCCGCTTTATGCAAACCCGAGGAATTTGGCCGCGGGTACGGTCAAATTGCTGGATCCCAAAGAAGCCGCTTCCCGCAAGCTTGAGATCGTCCTTTACGGAATGGGTGCCTGTAGGCCCGAATCTCGATTTTCCAACCAGTCTGAATTCCATGAGGCCATCCGGGATTGGAATTTGCCGACGGTCGAATTTCTCAAATCCGTTCCGTCTGCCGAAGCTGCTTGGAAGGCTATTGAGCAACTCGATCAAATCAGGCATGGATACGGGTATCCGACGGATGGCGCGGTGGTGAAGCTCGATTCATTCGAGATGCAAAAGATTGCCGGGAGTACGGCCAAGGCGCCCCGTTGGGCCATAGCCTATAAATTCGAATCGGAAAGACAGGAAACTTTTCTGGAAGAAATCGTTCTGCAGGTGGGAAGGACCGGTGCCGTAACCCCCGTTGCCTGCCTTCGTCCCGTTCAATTGGCGGGTACGACCGTATCGCGGGCAAGCCTTCACAATGCCGATGAGATCGTTCGCAAAGATATCCGGGTTGGCGATTTCGTCTTAGTCGAAAAAGCAGGTGAAATTATTCCGCAAGTCGTTGAGTCGGTTCCTTCCAAGCGGAAACCTGAGTCAGCCCCCTTTGAGTTTCCTTCGACATGCCCCGCATGTTCAACGAGTCTGATTCGGGAAGAGGGAGAGGCTGCCTGGCGTTGCCCCAATCCCGCGTGTCCCGAGCAAGTCAAGGGGAAGCTCAGGTACTTTGCCTCTCGAAGTTGTATGGATATCGATCATCTCGGGGAAGCTGTGATCGAACAATTGGTGGATCTCGAAAAAGTTCGGATGGCTTCCGATTTGTACGAATTGAAGAAAGAGGACCTTCTCGAGCTCGAAGGTTTTGCCGACAAGTCGGCCGACAACCTGATTGAATCGATAGGCAAAAGCAAGCAGGCCGGTCTTGCCCGCCTGCTTTGCGCCCTTGGAATCAAGCACGTGGGGTCATCCGTAGCCAAGGAATTGGCCCTGCGTTTCTCAAGTCTTGCCGAATTGGGCAAAGCCTCGCAAGAGGATCTTCTTGGAATGGACGGAATCGGAGAGGTGATGGCCGAAAGTATTTGCGACTACTTCAGGGATCCCGAAACTCAATGGATGATCGGGAAACTCGAGTCGGCAGGCGTTCTTACCTCCCGTCCCGAAATCGACTCGAAAAACCTTCCGTTTTCAGGTCAATCTTTTGTCCTTACCGGCACCTTGGAAACATTTTCGAGGCTTGAGGCAACGCAGAGAATTGAAGAGAAAGGTGGAAAAGTCTCTTCCGGAGTCAGCAAAAAGACTTCTTTGGTCGTGGCCGGACCCGGTGCGGGTTCCAAGCTTACCAAAGCTCAATCTCTTGGCGTAAAGGTGTTGACGGAAGAAGAGTTCGTGAACCTTTTGGACCAATCCTGAGAAGATACAAGCCTCCGGACGAATAGCGTTGAGGAAGAGACGATCTTTCTACATCATGCCTCCCTGCCTTCGAAATTGCCAGTATCATGACCAAATCCGAAAAAAAGGGCTTTGACCCCGTTGAAGATGCCATTGCCGAAATAGCGAAAGGCAACATGGTCATTGTTACGGACGATGAGTCGAGGGAAAACGAAGGCGACTTGATTATGGCGGCATCCAAAGTTACGCCGGAGGCGGTTAACAAAATGATCGTCCACGGACGCGGACTCATATGCGTTCCCTTGTTGAGCAACCAATTGACACGCTTGGGCATATCAAGCATGGTTCCTCACAACCGAGAGGCTCAAAGGACGGATTTTACCGTTTCGGTCGATGCCGCCGAGGGCATTACCACCGGCATAAGCGCGTACGACCGCTCGAGCACGATTCGAATTTTGGCCAACCCTGCCGGCAGTCCCGAGGAACTCGTTCAACCTGGCCACGTGTTTCCGCTGAGAGCTCGTTCCGGAGGAGTTCTTGAACGGGCTGGTCATACCGAGGCAGCCGTCGATTTGGCTTCTTTGGCCGGTTTGCATCCAAGCGGAGTCATTTGTGAAATTCTTAAGGCGGACGGAAGCATGGCCCGCTTGCCCGACCTTCGGAAACTGAAGAAAAAATGGAATTTGAAACTGATCTCGATTGCCTCGCTTATCGAGTACCGCCATCAGCGTGACCGTTTGATCGAGAAGTTGTCCGAGTCGGATTTTCCCACTGCATTCGGCACTTTTTCGCTCCACCTGTTCAGAAGCATACTGGACGGAAGGATTCATTACGCTTTGACAATGGGCAAGATATCCGCGCGCTCGTCGACTCTTGTTCGCGTTCAGACGGCCAACGTCATGAATGATGCCCTTGGGCTTAATCAAGGCAAGGACAGCAAACGACCCATTGATCAAGCCCTTCATGCCATTGCCCAAAAAGGATCGGGCGCCCTTCTTTACATGGAACCCAGACGGGCTGAAACCGGAAGAGAAGATCTCTCGTCGTCTGAGCGTAAGCTCGACGCGCTGGCCGTTCCCAAAATGGATTTTCGTGATTACGGAATAGGCGCGCAGATTCTGGTCGACCTCGGAATAAAGAAATTGAGACTTCTTTCCCGCGACCGCAGGAAAGTCGTGGGTCTCGAAGGCTATGGACTTGAAATCACCGATTATGTTCTTCTTCCCAAGAAATGAGTCAATCTCCTCCCAGTGACAAAAGAATTGACCCCGATGGTTTTTCCATCGGTATCGTTGCGGCCAGTTACAACGAAGGATTGGTCGAGTCATTGTTGGAAAAAGTGAAGGCCGGTATTTGCGAGAATGGTCGACCTGCCGAATTGCTCGTTGAGAGAGTTCCGGGGTCTCATGAAATTCCATGCGCCGTCCATCTTATGCTCAATGCCCGTCCTTTTTCCTGTATGATCGGCCTTGGAGTTGTGATCAAGGGCGCCACTTCACACCATCATCTGGTTGCCGAAAGCGCCGGGAATGCCCTTCAATCCCTTTCTATCCGTCATGGAGTTCCGATCATCAATGGAATTGTCGTCACCGACGACTTGGCCTCGGCCGAGGAGAGAATAACCGGAGATCTGGATCGCGGAAGTGAGTTTGCCCGCGCTGCGTTGGAAATGGCTCAATTATACGAAAAATGGACGAAGACCTGATCACCAATCCTTCCTGGAGTCAAAGAAGGCAGAACCGGGCGACTGCCTTCCGTTTCGTTTTTCAGTGGGAGATGAACCCACCCGAAGACGCAAATGCCGAATTTTCCGAATTGATTGCCCGCCTCGGCCATGATGAAGATTATTTTTCCTTTGCCGCCGAATTGGTTGACGGGGTGATTGAGAAAATCGAAGTCTTGGATTCAATCATTCGTGAGCTTGTCGACAATTGGGAGTTTTCACGAATCGCCAAGGCCGATTTGGCCTTGCTCCGGGTGTCTCTTTACGAGCTCAAGTACCGTTTGGACATTCCACCCGTCGTCATTATTGACGAGACCTTGGAGATCAGCAAGGAGTTCTCCAGTGAGAATTCCCGTAAGTTTCTCAACGGGGTTCTCGACAAAGCCAGGTCCATGATGCCAAGGCCGGCCCGCAAGCCTGCGATCTAAAGATTGTTCCTATCTTTTCCCAATGGCGAAGGCCCGAAAACCAATTTGCCTGAGTTCGGCAAGGTCAAGCAGGTTTCTGCCATCGAAGAGATAAGCGGGTTTTCTCATCCGCTCGAAAACTTTTTCGAAATCCATCTCTTTGAATTCATCCCATTCGGTAAGGACGGCGATGGCATGAGTGTCCGAGCAAGCCTCTTCGGCGCTTTGGCAGAAAGAAACTTGGTTGGCCGTCTCTGTATCTGAGTTTGTCATGCCAAGCGAAGAATGGACGTCGGATTTCTTGACCTTGGGGTCATAGATGCGCAAAAGGGCCTTTTCCTCAAGCAACCGGCGGCACACCGAGATAGCAGGGGATTCCCGGACGTCATTGGTGTCCTTCTTGAAAGCATAGCCCAAGATTGCGATGCTTTTTCCCGAAACCGTATTGAACATGTTGTCGAGGATACGGCTTACGAAACGTTCTTTTTGGTATTCGTTCATGCGTACCACCTGATCCCAATAGGATGCCACCTCAGGGAGACCGAAATGCCGGCAGAGGTAAGAAAGGTTCAGGATGTCCTTTTGGAAACAGGATCCCCCGAATCCAACGGAACTTTTGAGGAATTTGGGCCCGATTCTCGAATCCGTTCCAATTGCCCGGGCGACTTCGTCCACGTCGGCTTCGGTTTCCTCGCACAAAGCGGAAATTGCATTGATGCTTGAGATTCGTTGAGCCAAAAAAGCATTGGCCGTGAGCTTGGAAAGTTCCGAAGACCAAAGGTTGGTGGTTATGATTCGCTCACGGTCAATCCAATTGGCATAAATGCTCGCAACAAGTTCAACCGCTTTCCTGCCGCCTTCATCCATATCCCCCCCGATCAGAACGCGGTCCGGATTCTCCAAGTCTTTCATCGCAGTCCCCTCGGCAAGAAACTCAGGATTGGATACGACCTGGTAGTTGTGGCCATTGGGTGATTCGCCAAGGATTTCCTTGACCATTTGAGCGGTTCGTACCGGAACGGTTGATTTTTCAACGACAATCTTGTCGCCCCCCCCTACCTCGGCAATCCGGCGGGAGCAGGCATCGACGTAACGCAAGTCAGCCGCCTGTCCTGCGCCCGATCCATAATCCTTGGTCGGAGTGTTAACGCTGATGAAGATGATTTCGGCTTCCCTGAGTTGATCGTCAATATCCGTGGAGAAGAAAAGATTACGGCCGCGGGCTTCTTTCACGATCTCCAGGAGTCCGGGTTCGTAAACAGGCAGGTCGTCAGAATTCCACGCATCAATTCGTTCCCTGTTCAGATCGACGACCGACACCATTATGTCCGGGCATTGCCGGGCTATCATTGCCATCGTGGGTCCTCCCACGTATCCTGCCCCTATGCAGCAAATTTTCATCTTTTTTTTTTAGCGCTTACTTTTGTTTCTTGCGATTCCATAATGAGCCAATCAAATAAAGTCACTTTTTAGTCTTATGCCAGACTTTCAACAGATCACGCAGTTTCCCTGGGGAAGGCTCTTTGTTCTCTTCTCCCTCAATGACCTCATGTTTTGTGTTTTTGCCGCATTCTACGCGGACAAGATTCTCTTTCCTTTTCCCTCGCCGCCGACTTGTCGCGAAGATCAAGTTGACTTCTACCTGACGACCCGATCCGGCATCAAAGTTGCCTGCGCTCACAGGACTCCCGAAAAGGCCAATGGACTGGTCGTGCTTTACAGTCACGGAAACGGCGAGGACATAGGAAACCTTATGCCTCTTTTGGATGAAGTGAGCGAAAAGGGAATCGAGATCCTTGCTTATGATTATCCCGGGTACGGTTTGAGCCAAGGCAAACCCAGTGAATCCGGATGCTATGAAGCCATCGATGCCGCATACCAGCACCTGACTCAAGAATTGGGGGTGGAACCCCATCGTATCGTCGCATGGGGACGTTCTCTGGGGACCGGTCCATCCTGTTACCTCGCCTCCACCTCGAAAGTAGGGGGTCTTTTGCTGGAAACCCCGTTTCTCAGCGCCTTCCGGACGGTCACCGAGATTCCCGTCCTTCCTTGGGACCGTTTCGGGAACCTCGGGCGAATTCAAGACATTACCTGTCCATCCTTGGTCATTCATGGAAAACTCGACGAAGTGATACCATTCAGACAAGGTCGAAAAATTCACAAAGAATTGCCCGAGCCCAAGTCTTTCCTTGAAATACCTACGGCTTCTCACAATGACCTTGGCTTGAAGGGCGGACACCTTTACCAATCGGCCATTGACGATTTCTTCAGTCAACTGCTTGAAGGTTGATCGAGTCGCCTTCAAGTGTTATTGAACGAAACCAACTTTTTTTCGTCTAAACAATTTGGATGTATGTTTAATGTGTGTGGAGGGTAAGATATGCTTGGTTTAAACAGAAGGGAAAGCAGAGTGTTTCGTTTTTCATTGGTCGGGCACGGTTTCGTCGCATTGGCTTGCGCTGTTTTTGGTTTTCTGCCCAGTTGCGAAGAAGAAGAAGAGGTTCACGTGTTCGAGTTGGCCTCGGCTTCGCCTTTCCTCGCTGACCTGCCCGCCGTTCAGCCTCCTCCACCGCTTCCCCCCGTCGACCCTGCGCCGCCCGAAGTCGCGCACCCCACACCCCCTCCTCCCAACCCCAACCCGACTCCCCCAAAAACGGTCCAACCCAAGCCCACTCCTCCCAAGCCTAAACCGACTCCCCCCAAAACGGTTCAACCCAAGCCCACTCCGAGACCGAAACCCCAACCGAAGCCCCAACCACCGAGAAAGGTTAGCTTCAGTCAATTCAAGAAGGATCACAAATTGCCCGATCCCCCCACTCGCAAGCCGAAGCCAGCCCCGATTAAGCCTGCTCCCAGGATAGACGTTACCAAGTATGGTCTTGGGGCGCCTAAATTGGGAAACACGACTTCGCCTTCAACCGTCCCGCCAAGCGTTCTGAACGCCTACCTGTCTCAGGTGCAGACCAAGATGGACCGGGTGTGGAAAAAATTGCAAGCATCCACCGATCTTGGTTTCGGAGGGGAAGCCCGCTTAAGCTTCCGAATCACTTCGAACGGCACGATTGTATCGGCCAAACTATCAAAGCGCTCAGGTAACCAAGCTTTGGACGACCTCGTGCTTCGCGTCAGTCGTTCGGTAGGCAACGTCGGAGCTCCTCCCGGTGGAAAACTTGATTCCGCTCTAGAAATTCCCTTTGTCGTCAACTGATTCGGGCAATGAAGTTCGACTGGAAGCGCCCTTTGTCCCCTATCCTTCTGGTCGCCGGACTGCTCATATGCATTCTTCAAGGTAGCGAAATGCACGGAGCCGTGACGGGGGTAAGCCTTTTTCTAATTTCCTTCGCCCTGATTTTGGGTTTTTCCCGAGGCTCTTCTTAACCTCTCTTCAAGTTCTTCCCTTTCGCTCTCTTCGACCGATTCTTCGATCAACCGCTCTTGAATGGAAAAAGGTTTTCTGTTCCTTCGGGCAATCTTCAGGTATCGTCCGTTGCCCTTCAGTTCAGTGGCAAATTCATTGTCCTTGAGATAACCCTCCAACTTTTCGATTACCCGGGCTTCCTGTTCTTCTTCCTCAATCGGAAAGGCAACCTCCACCCTCCTGAAGAAATTCCTGGGCATCCAGTCGGCGCTTCCCAAAAAAGTCCTCTGATGCTTGGGGGCATTTTGGAAATGATAGATCCTGCTGTGTTCAAGGAACCGGCCCAAGAGACTTCGGACCGTAATGTTATCGCTCAAGCCCTTTACTCCCGGTTTCAAACCGCAGATGCCACGCACGATAAGGTCGATCCGTACGCCTGCCTGAGAGGCCGCATAGAGGGCGTCTATGCTTTCGGGGTCGATCAAGCTGTTGACCTTGATAATGATACGGGCTTCCTTGCCTGAGCGGGCGGCCTTGGCCTCAAGTCCGATCATGCGAATCATGCTTTCGTGGAGAGTGAATGGGGCGACCAACAGTTTTTTGAAATTCGGTCTCCGGGTGTATCCGGTCAGGGAATTGAACAAGTTCGCCAAATCCGACGTGTAACTTGGTTTGGCGGTGAAGAAACTGAAGTCTGTGTATGACTTTGCCGTGCTGGGATGATAGTTTCCAGTACCGAGGTGAGCGTACTTGCGGAGTTTGTTTTTTTCTCTTCTTACCACCAGACAGCACTTGCAATGCGTCTTCAAGCCCGTGAGGCCGTAAACCACGTGCACGCCCACCTCTTCCATTTGCCTGGACCACTGAACGTTGGCTTCCTCATCGAATCGGGCTTTTAGTTCGACCAAAGCAGTCACCTGTTTTCCGTTGCGGGCTGCATCCATCAATGCCTCCACAATCGGAGAATCTCCGCTGGTCCGATAAATGGTGAGCTTGATGGCGAAAACCTCGGGGTCCTTGGCGGCTGTTTTGAGAAAGTCAACCACGGGCGAAAAGGAATCGTAGGGATGATGGAGAAGCGCGTCCTTGGCGGCCAAGGTTTCAAAAATGGATTTTCCAACGGAAAAGGCCTTGGGGACTCGAGCCTCGAAAGGCTTGAACTTCAGGTCTTCGCGATCCACCACGTCGGGCAGACTCATGAGACGGTAAAGGTTGATCGGTCCGTTTATGCGAGTGACGTCGCTGTGGCTCAAGCCCGTGGACTTGAGGAGATATTCGAGAATCCCCTCGTCTACGTCCTCGTCTATCTCCAGCCTGACCGCCTCCCCCTTGCGCTGGTTGTGCAATTCCTCCTCGATGGTCAGTAGAAGGTTTTCCACCTCCTCCTCGTCGAAATACAAATGGCTGTTCCGGGTAATCCTGAAAGCCCACGCCCCCTCCTCGATGTGTCCGGGAAAAAGATCGCTCACGAAATGGCGAACCACTTCACTTAGAAAGACGAAGGTCTCCTTGCCTCTTTTGGGGGCCCCTACCCTGACCAAACGGGGCAAAATGCGAGGGACGGGGACAACCGCCATCAAAGGCTTGCTTTTCTTCCTCCGGGCATTGCGCAAAGCCACGAACAAATTCAATGATTTGTTGAGGATCAGAGGGAAAGGGTGAGTCGGATCAATCGCCAAAGGCGTAAGCACCGGATAGACCTCTCTTCTGAAGTAAGTTCTTAGCCAGGTGAATTCGTCTTTGGTCAATCTTTCGACGGGCTTGAAGACGATGCCGGCCTTTTTCAAAGACGGTTGAAGCTCTTCCCTCCAGCAACTGTATTCCCTTTGCGACATGGCTTGAGCTCTCTTGCGCACCTCTTCAAGCAAGGCTTGAGGCGAAGTTCCGTCCATGCTTGGACGGGTGATGCCGGCGTCCACTTTCTGCATCAACCCGGCAACCCGGATTTCGTAAAATTGATCGAGGTTCGAACTGACGAAGGAAAGAAAGCGGGTCCGCTCAAGCAACGGATACTTCGAAGAAAAGGCCTGGTCGAGCACCCGTTCGTTGAAAGCCAACCAACTGAGTTCTCGGTTGAAATAGGTTGGATTCTCCTCGTGTCGGGAGACTCTTGGCTTTTTGGCTTGGGGAGTCATCGGGGTCAATCAAACCATCATACGCGAATCTCTTTGTCTAACAATCGCAAAAGCAGGTATGTGTAGTCGCTGTTTGGAAAAGGGCATCCCCTCCCTTGACCTTTCGGCGGCATTGGGCTATGTTATAAGCGTTGATCTTTGAAACTTTGATGGGGGTGTTCCGGATTCGACTGCAATGTGGAAAATCCGGTCGCGCGCCGAGGATGACGCTTGGCCTCGTAAAAAATGCTTCAAACCATTACATGGCAAATCCAATGTAGTACCCTTCGAGCCTGAGCTCGAAGCTCTTGCAGCTTAAGTCTGCAACGTCCACAGTCTATCGACACCTGCTAGGTAGTCGGGGCGTCAAAAGGCAGGTAAAACCTCGGAGCGTTTGGTTGTCTATCGGAGGCTAAACGGCTGAAGACAGCATCGGCTTGGAAGGTGTTCCTTCCTTATCCAAGCTTAAATCAAGAAGTGAACTACGCGCGTAGACGCCGAATCGGAAGTATTGCGGGACGCGGGTTCGATTCCCGCCACCTCCACCAAAGTTTCAGAGACCCTCTTAGGCAGTTTTCCTTTTAGGAATGCAGGATTCAAGCGGCTCCTGGGCTCTTTTTTGACTGAGCCAATTTCGACAGAATTTGACCCGTTTTGACCCGAT
>JAYOII010000083.1:0-10499 GCA_038118685.1 Opitutia bacterium | reverse complement strand
GTTTTTACCGAACCGACACTAGCTGAACTGAAAAAGGTTTCGTTTGCAGTCCATGCCCCATTGACTAAAAATGAAACACCAATCGACCCGGGAGTATCGGCACTAGTCGATTGAGAGGTATGTGCAGTCAAGTCGAAGGTGAAGTTAGCGTCCGAAGCGGTCGCGACGATTTCGCCCACCACCGTTCCGATGGATTGGTTTTCGGCGATTGTCAGAGCTGTGGTGGAGTTGAGTTCGAAGGGAAGGGGAGTCAGGGCCGTGATGACTACACGTCCGTGTCCGTCATTGGTTCCAGCGGTGTTCGTCTGGTCGGTACCGGAGTTGTATGAACCGCCGCCACCTCCTGCGGCGTAGGGTTCGCCATTGGGGCCACCGGCTCCACCGGAATAGCCACCGCCTCCGCCTCCTGAATAGGCAACCCCACCGCCCCCGCCAAAGCCTCCGACGGCGGGATAAGTCGACTTTTTCTGCCCTCCCGTTCCTCCATTGGTAAAGGAATGTCCGCCTGTTGCGGGATTACCTCCGTTTCCTCCGTCACCGAGGAATCCGCCTCCTCCTCCGCTACCCCATGATTCTCCCCCGCCGGAGCCTCCTTGGCCTGATTGTCCCGGAGAGCCCGTGTTATTTGCAGATGAAGTTCCGGAAGTTGACAAACTTGCATTCACACCATGTTGATTGGAGCGTCCCCCGCCTCCGCCTCCGCCTCCGGCAACAACGAGAGGTGTAGTCGATCCTTTTATGACGAAGGTTCCACCGCCGCCCCCTCCTCCTCCGTCACCGCTGGCCGACTCTCCAGCTTGACCAACCAAGATTTTGATCAATTCACCGCTAGTGAGATTAAAACTACCTGCCAGGTAAGCTCCCTTACCCGGTGTATTTTGTCCAATTCCGCCAGCATAGGGATCAGTGCCATTTCCGCCCTTCGCTCCCCAGGCTTCAATCCTGTAAGTTCCCGAAGCCGGTACGGTCCATTCCTGAATGCCTTGGGTATTGATCGTGACGGAACCTGCCAAGTTGGTTCCCGAGTAGCTCGCGTTCACTTGAGCTTGGGTGGGGCCTTCTCGTCCTGTGGCTCCCGCATTGGTAAAAGTGTAAGTTTCGTTCGACTGGTTGGACGACGTTGGCATCTTTGCCCAAATCGCCATGGTCGAGGGAATGTATCCGTTGTTGGTTCCTCCTCCTCCTCCTGCCACGTATCCGTTTGAGCTGATGCCGAGATGGAGCACGTTGAAAGCTTGCGAATCCTCATACCAATCGAGTTGCGGATTACTGGTCAGGCTCTTGGAGAAACCATAAGCCGTGGCGTAACGCGCTCCGAAGGTTTCGCGACGGGCGAACATGGAGGAGGGCAGGTTGGGGTTTCCCTTGAGGGTATTCAAGATGACCTGAATGCTCGACGCATCGGTCGAGTTCATGGACCAGTTACCCGAATTCGGTCCGGCTGCGGGTTGGGTTGCGGCGCTTAGAGTGAAAAGCGATGGGTCGGGAAAGCTAAACGACACGGCATGCTGGTAGCTTTCGATTCCGCCGTTGGGCTTGCCCGACTGGTTCCAGGAAATCGCAAGTTTTTCGCTCGTGCGCGCGTACGAGAGAGCATTGAGGGTGGCCGAACCTTGGCGGGCGGAGTCGAAAGTTCCGTTGGCGGTCGTAAGAGGGGAACCGAGGTTCCCGTTTGCTCCGTAACCCAAAAGGGCCCATGGCCCGCCCGTCGTATTGTGATCGACGTAGGTGGTTCCCAAATTCTCAACGTTCACCAAGTTGGCCGAGGTGCTGGAGAGTGTAGAGAAAAACAAAAATAAAACTGCTAAACCTCTGATTGGTAAAGATATAAACTTCATTGGACTATTGGGTCTTGTAGCCATGCAGGCAACTTTGGATACCTTTAAAGTATCCTAATCTAAATTCGGCGCAAGAATCTAATTACTAACGACTTTTACAGGAAAAAACCTGATTTTTACTTGCCCCCTTGAACGGTTTTGTCCGAATAGTCGTAAAACCAGGGGATTGTGTCTTCCTTCTTGAGGAAGTAGTACCAGTCGGAAATTTGATGGCCGTAGAGGTGTGGAAAGACGCCTTGGGCAGTCCAGAGCCATCCGAGCTTGGGTTGCCAGAGCCAAAGGTCGCCTTCCGGGCCTGCTTGCGCGTACAGCCATTCCATTTCGGAATGATAAATCCATCCGCTTGAATCGGGAAGGAAGGTGCCGAGCCACGGGGAGGTCCGCCAGGAGCCGTTTGCCTTAGCGGTATTTTCCCACCAAAGATTAAGCTCGGGTTCGGTTTCGAAGCGGGTAGGGTTTGTTCGGATTGTTTTGGCCCGGTGGGTGGCGAGGATGCGTACGAAATAAGAGCTTCCGGGTTGCAGGTTGTACCAAGAGCCGTGAATTTGCTCGTTTTGCACCAAGCCGGAGATGGTGCGCTCGGTGCGGTTGAAATCGTTGTCCGAGGAGAGTTCGAAGGAAAAGGTCGGGGTTGCGAATTCGGAAGGTTGATTGAATCTTGCCGAAAAGGAGACCCGACCGTTATCGGAGAGGGTGACCGTGATGGGATCGATCTCGGGCATCAGGTAGATGACGTCGTCCGTATCGTAGGCGTCCTCTGTCCCGTCCCCGTCGAAGTCCTCGATTTCATTCAGCAGGTCGATCACGAAGGCTTTTTCGAGGGAAGCGTTATGTTCGTCGGTTACGCGGATTTTGATGGGGTAGGTAGTCGCATTCTTTTCGTAGTCAAAGGTGACGAGGGTCCGCAGGGTTCCGTTCCTATCCAAGCCGAACAGGTTACCGCCGCCAAGCAGGGAGAAGGTAAGCGTCGCGTTGGCATCCGGATCAGTGGCTGAAAGCTTTCCGACAAGGGTTCCGGCGGGTTGGTTCTCTTGGATCGATGAGCCGTTGAGATCCAATTTGGTCGGGGCCTTGTTGGGGCGGGATTGGTTACTCAGCGGGTCAGACCCGTAGTCGTTTTCGAATGAATCGGAGAAGCCGTCCCCGTCGGAATCGACGAGGTTGTCACTGGTTCCGAGAACTTGTTCCTGGGCGTAGGTAAGTCCGTCTCCGTCGTCGTCCTTGGAGGGATCGTGTATGGCGAAAATGGTAAAGTTCTTGTCAAAGGATGCATTTTCCTCGTCGCTTACCCGGACGTTGAGCGAATAGTTCCCGACCTCCAAGGTTGAAGTGGTCAGGAGGTTCATTCCGGAAATGGAAAACTTGTCACGGTCAGTCGAGCCGTTGCCTTCGAGCAGGGAAACGACGTATTTCCCGTTTGCGTTCCAATCGTCGGGATCGCTCGGTTGAAAGACGCCGACTTGCTCCCCCGGAGCGTTGTTCGCATGAACGATGGCATCGTTCAAATTCAAGCCGTTGGGGGGGGTGTTGATTTGCATGTAATACAGGGCTCCCACCGAAAGCCTGCTGGCGATTCCTCCATTTACGACGGAATCGAATATGGTTGCTTCCTGACCCAGTTCAGCTTCCCGTTTGTCGGAATAACCGTCGCCGTCGGAATCGTCCGAGGGTCCGGAGTTCAAATGGCCGAATTGATAGAGTTCGGCCCAGTCCATAATCCCGTCTCCGTCGTCGTCTCGGTCACTGGGAACCCAATGGGCGACGATGTCCGTGACTTCCGATACTCGCCAGTTGACTTTGCTGCTCGAAAGCCCGGTCGGTCCGCTTTGCCTGACTCCGTTGACCGTCCAGTAGGCAAAGTGATAGCCATTGCTTGGGCCATGCAGGCTTTGGGTGCTCAGGCTAGCGTTGATTTCAAGGAAATTGCTGCTTTGGGTAACGAATCCTGCGGGGTCGCTTTGGATGGTGGCCAAGACCATGGAGGTGTCCGCATAGACGAAACCGGAGGACAATCGCCCGGCGATCCCACCGCCTTCCACCTCGTCTACGATGGTCGCTTCCTGACCCAATTGATCTTCTTGTTTGTTGGAATAACCGTCTCCGTCGGAATCGTCGGTCGGTCCGGAATTGAGGTTTCCGAATTGATAAAGCTCGAACCAGTCCATCACTCCGTCGCCATCATCGTCCTGATTACTTGGGACGTAGTGAGCAACGACCTCAGTGGTCGATTCGACGTTTATGCTTACTTGGCTGCTTGCAATTCCTGTGGGAGCCGCCTGCCTGACGCCATTGACAGTCCAATAGGCGAAATGATATCCGTTGACGGCACCGTGAAGGTTGATCGTGGAAAGAGATGAATTCTGCTCGAGGAAATTGCTCGATTCGGTGACGAAACCCGAGGGGTCGCTCTTTACGGTGGCCAAGACCATGGTGGTGTCTGCGTAGACGAATCCGGCGGAAAGCCGTCCGGCGATCCCGCCCCCTTCCACTTCATCCGGAACCAAGGCGTCTTGACCAAGTTCTCCTTCGCGTTTGTTGGAATAACCGTCTCCGTCGGAATCGTCGTTTGGTTGACGGGTAAGGTCACCGAACATCCTGTATTCGAACCAATCCAATACGCCATCCGAATCAGTGTCTGCAGTGGATTGAAAATAATACGCCTTGTAGGTGGACGCGGCATTGATCTCGCTGGAAACACGGGTCAGAGATCTTCCGTCCGGAGCGGTTTGTCTGACCCCGTTTATGGTCCAGTAGCCGAAAGTGTATCCATTTGAGGTGAGGGCGGGGTTTACGCTGGAAAAGGAAACGCCTTGCTCCACAGCGGAGGTTTGAGAAACAAAGCCGGTGGGTTCGGAAACTTGGTCGACTTGGAAGAGTACGCCGAAAGACGGAACGGGTAGGCACAGGAACAAACCGCATAGCCAGAGAAAAGACTTCTGGCTTTTTGGGCGCATTTGTTTGACGTTCACTTGATTGAGACGGATTCCTGGTTCCGGATCGAAGAAGTTAGGGCTACTTTTTACTCCCTGATGACCCAAGTGCCGGTGGTCGTTTGTACGTCGAATCCGTATTCGTTGACCTTGCCTGGAAGATTTCTCGGTTTTATCTGAAAGGTGGCGGGCCAATTGTTGACGCTTCCGGGCGTAGCTGCCTCACGGGCTTTTTTGACTTCCTGATTCGTGGCAAAGCGGTAGCCCGAGCCGAGTGCTTCCATCAGGACGCTCTTACTTTTGACGTTCCAAGACGAATCCAAAAGGGTGACTTTGGGCTTGCTCGAGTTTACGCTCTCCGCACGGAAAATTCGCACGTACCCGTGCCCATTGCCTACCCCGCTTAGGTTTTGCTTGTTTGCGCCGGCATTAAAGGATCCTCCGCCGCCTCCGTTTTGTCCGCTTGGACCACTGTTGGAGCCACCGCCTCCAGAGTATCCGCCGCCCCCTCCTCCGTTATACCAACCTGTGCTGTAAGTTGCGCCTCCTCCTCCAAAGCCCCCTTTTCTTCCGCCATTGCCTCCGGTGGCGCCCAATTGAAAGGACAGACCCTCGAGGTTCTGATCTCCGGTTCCGGATCCGAGAAAGCCACCGCCTCCGCCTCCCGAGATTCCTAGTCCGCCGAGCCCGGTCGCTCCACCGTCGCTTCCGCTGCTGTAGCCATTTTGGCCATTGGTGATCACCAATGCGTCACCGCCATGTGTGCTTCCTCCCGCGCCTCCTCCGCCACCAGCAACAAGCAAGGGCGTGTTGTTGGTGTCGCTCACCACGAAGGTTCCGCCTCCACCAGCCGTGCCGTGGCCATTTTGGGTCGTACCTTCACCGGCTTGTCCGACGACAAGAGTGAGTTGCTGTCCGGCGATCAGGTTGAAGTGTCCTTGGACGAAAGCCCCCGATCCACCGGACTTTCCATATTGGTTCCCGCCTCGGGCTCCAAGCGCTTCGATCACGTAGGTTCCGGTCGCTGGGACAGTCCACTTCTGATATCCTGGATGGAAACCGGTGGTGACTTTGCCTTCCAAATTCGTTCCGTTGTATTCGGCCAACAATTGGGAGGCCGAAGGACCGTTTCTTCCCGAAGCTCCGGCATTGGTGAAGGAGAAAACCTCAGTTGCATTGGTCTCGACGGCAGGGATGACAACGGCGTTTGAAGCGTTGCTCTCGAAACGGGCGACTCCTGTGGCGAGCAAAAATTTTGCGTAATTTCTAAAGGCCTCGTCATTAAGGGGCGATCGGCTGATCGTCATATTGCCGTCGGAGAAGGGAAGGGTAAGAAAGTGCGAGTCGACCGGTTTGGTACGGTTTGCGTCCTGGCAGAGAATTTCAAACTTTATGGTGCCGGTATTCGTGGTCCAATCCTGTTTGACGTCCCAAGACATTCGATGAATTTGATTCGTGGCGATAGGGGTTCCGATTTTGCTTCCCGTACCATCGATCCATGCTTGAGGAACAACTAGGTCACTTCCGCAATGAGCGAGGATGCCAACCGTCACGTTGGCATCGTCCGGATCGATGATTTCAAAGTCCATGTCCATTACGTTGGTGCCAGGTCTTTGAGAAATGGAGCGAACGGCGGGTTGTGGTATTACGTTGCGGGTGAGTTCCCCTTTTGTGCGGAAAGCTCTTTTCCAAATCCGGACCATTGAGTTCGTGGATTCGATTACGTCGCCTTGAGGGGTAAAGCTATGATTCCAGTTGGGGTTGTTGGAAAAAGGGGTCGAAGTAATCGAGTTGCCGAGTTGATCCCGCAGGTATCCGTAAGAAAGCATGGTTCCGTCTTTTGCGACGGCAATTTTGTAACGGGAAAGATTCGTGCGGCTGACAAAAGATCCGTCTTCTTTGAAAAAATGAAGATAACCGTTGTCGGTTATGGCAAGATTGCCGTTTGGCATAAAGGCCAAACCGCAACGATGGGAACTGTAACTAAAGCTGAATTGACCGGGAGCGCTGCCCGGCGATCCGAATTCTCTTTTGACGGTACCATTGCGGTCCAAAACAATGACTTTCATGGTTTGGGAATCGATGACGAAGAGGTCTCCGCTGTTCGGGCTGATAGCGATCGCCTGGGCTTTGGAAAAACCTCCGGTTGACCAGTCTTCTCCCCATGCCGTTCCGATGACTGCGGTGAAATTCGCTTCGACCGTGTTCGCTTGCTTGGGCATGTCGCTGCGCATAGTGGCGTTGGGTTCGGATGAGTAACCTGCTCCTCCGTCAAGAATGAGGACGGAGCTCACGTACTTGTTGTACGAGTCGGAGTCCGAGGAATTCATCTCCAATACTGCGTGAGCCGTTGCTCCGGAGCCTCCGCCACCTGAGAATTGAATGGTGAAGTTTTGGTTGCTCCAATGACGGTAGAGGTTGCTTCCGGGTGCATCTACGGTTACGCTTGTTACGCGGCCTGGGGAGTTGCTGAAAGCGACCACCCGGTTATGGGAAACGGTGTAAAGAGTACCCTTTTCGTCCATGACAAGATCCATGAAGTTTCCACGGCCGAAGGTATTCTGAAGAGTCCCGTTTGTGTCGTAAATTTTAATGTCGCGACCCGTATTGTCCCACACGCTTCCTCTGCCTACGAAAATTCTTCCTTCGCCGGTCGTGGAATTGTGGTCGTAGTAAATTCCCCGGGATTCGGTTACCGGCCATTCTTTGGCCAAGTACCAATTGTCCTGCTCGGCCGCTCGAACGTCAAGCGAGGTTAGGAGAAGGCTAAGGGGAAGGATGAATTTTGATGTTTTCATGATCGATCGGAAAAAAATGCAAAAAGTATGGAATGGCCTGGAGAGTAGGAAATTTATGGAGTTTGTGATGCGGAGAGAAATCGTAAAGAACTTTTCGTGAGGTTTTTTTATCAAGTTACGGCAGGATAGGGTAATCGGAACGGCCCCAAAGCCATGGAAGCTGATCCGCAGGCAAAACTAGTTCCATAATGTTATGGTATTAGCCAAAGTCGACTTTTTAATACATGTAATGGACCAAATTGTTTGGCACTCGCGACAGGGGTATTCCTTTTGCTCCGTGTCGCGAAATATGGATTCGGCGATGGTCGCGCCAAACGGTAAACGGGCGGGTGGATTCGGGGTTACCTAATCGGAGATGATGGATTTTTGGATCGATGCAATCAGGTTGCTGGCTTCCTTTGCCCCGTTGGTCCGGTTTTCCCCGCAAACCTTGGGCAGGGTGAGAAGTTCATCGATCCGATCGATCCAGGCACCGTCAAGAAAGTCGCTTTCCGAAGCAGTTAGGTTTGGTATGGTCCGGTCGACGAAGTTTTTGAGAGGCTTGGATTCCCGGAAATTCTCACGGTAGACCGCAAAGAGAGGAACTTGGGAGCCCCAAGTCTCGGCCACGGTTCCGTATCCGACCTTTCCCACGACCCCGCAGGATGCCCGAACGAGGTCGGGGAAATGCAAGCCCGAGCGGTGAGGAAGAAGGACGAGGTTTTCGGTCCGTTCGAAACGGGGGAAGTTTCCGGTGATTACGAAATGGAGATCCGGTCTGCCTTTGAGCTTGTCGAGGAAGGAAAAGTCCTGAGGTATGCCTCCGGTGGTGACGAGCAGGTAGCGGCTATCGGAGGGGAGGCCGAGCCGATCGAGAATCCGCGCGGCGGGTTCTCTGAATTCACGGAAGATGGGGGACACGAGCGGGCAGTTTTCGATTCGTTCGCAGATGGGCTTGGTTTGAATGCGCAGGTCGGCGGAGTCGAAGAGTTCGTGAAGCCTCTCGATGAAGGGGGCGAAGCGGGGTTCTTCGTTCAGGTAGGCTCCGTAAATCCAGTCCCAGGTAAAGTTTTCCACGAGAACGGTGGGAATATCGAGTTCCTTGCCGAGCACGAGTCCGAGGGGGGAGACGTCGCAAAGGATGAGGTCGGGTTGCGTTTCCCTGAGGGTTTTTCGGGTGTCTTCGAGGGGCGGTTCGTCGAAAGCAAGGAAGCTCTCGAGCCGGGTGATGGTTTGGTCGAGGTCATGCTCGAAGGGGGATTTTTGGACGAGTCCGACGTCGGTTTCGAGCCGGTGGGCGTGGAAGGTCACGTCGGGGGAAAGGTTTTCCGTCCAAAACCAGTCGGGCAGGGTGCTGAATACCCGGACGGTCAGCCCGGGCTCGTTTTGGGCGAGGGCCCGCAGGACGGCGACTGCCCGGGTCGCGTGTCCGAATCCGTGAGAGGTTGCGAAACAGGCTAGGTTGAGCGGGCGGTGGCGCGCCTCAGCTTCCGAAGAGGAGTTCAAGGTAGACGAGGAGCTGCTCGGCGGGGACGAGTGAGTTTCCCTTTTTCACGATGAGTTTGCGGCAGGGCTTTTGTTGGGTCGCGAGATCGAGGCTGAGCACTTGATACTTGGCCGTCTTGGATGCCATGGGTTGGGTAGCCGGTTCGATCCGGACGGGTATGCCGAATGGACCGAAGGAACAGTCCCAGGCGCTCACGCTTGATCCTTGGGCGGGCGCTTTGCAGAGAGTGGGGTAGCGTCGGACGAAATCTGGCGTGCGGTTTGAACGGACGCGTATCTTGGTTGCGACGGGCAGGGAGCGCAGGTACTCGAGCGGGGTGGCGAAGGATTTCTTTTTGTACTCGGAATAAAAGGGGAGGGGGTCGATGCCGACCAGGTTGAATCCGCTGAAGTTCCCATGCCGGTTTTTGGTGGTGTATTTTTTCTTGTCATACCAGCTTTGGAAGTGGTCGGTCAGGCGAAGACCGATCTCGAAGTGAAGGTGGGAACGGTTGAGTGGTATGGAGTAGCTCGCGGTATTACCCATTTTACCAAGAACTTGGGCGACCTGCACCTTGGAGCCGATTTTCAGGCCGGGTTGGATGGATGCGAGGTGGGCGTAGAGGGAGTAAAGGGGCGGGTTGAGCGTGGTGTGCTCGAGCACGAGGTATTTTCCGTAGGCGCTGTATCCGGAGGTTGCGTTGAGGTGGCGCACGATACCGCTCATGGCGGAAAATACGTTGTCTTCGGCCCGGCCTCGGGAGTCCCGCTTGACGGGATAGAGGTCGAGCCCTTCGTGAAACTTGTATCCGTGGTTGCGCACGCATCCGAAGGCACCGGAGGAAAACGACTTGTCGGGGCCCGTTTTTTGGAGGAAGGCGGAATAGCCCATGCCCTTGGCAAAGGCGGGGTTGGGTGTGGGCCAGGAGAGATGAAAGGCAGGGTTTTTCCCGAAGAGGGGGAGGCAGAGGAAGAGAAGAAGAAAAGGAAGGGGATTCGGAAATGGGAAAGAGCGCATGCCTAGCCTTTCTTCGACTCGAACTCGGCCCGGATATGAACGAGCGAGGTGCTGAGTTCATTGTAGAGGTAGACCGCGTTTTCCTCGGGCATGTTGGCGGAGAGGACAAAGGGGAGAATCCCGTTGTTGATGCCTCCTTCGATGGGATGAACCCCCACGATCTCACCCGCTATGACCAAATGGAGCCTTTTTCCAATGTTGCGAACGGTTTCTTTTTGGAGGGTCATGGCGCTTCTGCGGTCGAAGGAGAACCAAAGGGCGAACATGCGGTCGTTCGGTTCCTCGGTCATGATGTTTGCAATGGTGCCGAGTTGGATCAACCTGACGTCGTATTCGTCCAAAATGGGAATGGGGGCCGCTCCTTCCAGGAAAATTCGGGGCCGCATGGTTATTTTTTCGGGGTCGGAACGAAATTTTCGGCAGGAGGAGAGGGCAAGGGCAGGCAGTAGGG
>JAYOII010000082.1:0-10552 GCA_038118685.1 Opitutia bacterium | reverse complement strand
CCCTTCATTCCATGGGCGAAGCGAAGTCATCTCTGCGTGTGGACGATCTTGACCTTCACAGAAAGCAAAACGGGGAGTATATCCTGAACGCATCGATCCAATCCGATCATTCCTCCCTGAAAATGAAGGGGGCTCTGGATTTCGATTATCTCAAGTCTCTGTTCAAGCCACTCCCCCCAAAGACGTCTCGCTTCGATTTGAGTGAATCGATGGATCGCGTTCTTGGCTCCGTCGAAGAACTAAGGTCAGCGCTGAGACAGACAGGGAGCCTTCACCTGAAATCTTTCGTCCAAGGCTCTCCCGGCGGAGAACTCTGCCTATCCCAGTCGGATGAAGGCATACAGGTACCGGAAACAAGGGCAAGAGGACTTCGGGCCCACCTGCGAATTTCGGATCGAGGTGACAAAAACCATGCCGCGAGCCTGAAACTGACGCTAAAGGATTTTTCGATCAGGGGCGAACGAATCGAGACTGTCCTGAAAAACCTGTCGTTTTCCAATCAATCGATTTCCTTCCGGCACCTCAACACACTGAGAGGCAACTTTGGAGAATCCCGCTTGCGGGTCGGCGAAACCGTACTAAGGGGACGATTGGAAGGGCGGCTTCCCCCCTTCAGCATACTTTCCAATAGTGCGAAAGGGCTTGAGGAGGGAATGCTTTTTTCGGAATCGAATCGAACGAAGGTGGCCTTGGGCTATCGATACGATTCCCTTGTCACCCTTCATGGTGAAGCGATCCTTGTCCCGAAATTCTTCGATCTTTACTGCAATACGAAAAAAGGGAGGCTTCGGGTTATCGAGGGTAACGAAAGCACTCTTTCCGTATTCAGAAACGAAACCCATACGCGATCCGTCGCCCCCATGCACTTTCGGGCCACCACCTCAAGACTTTCCGTCATGGAGTCTCCAGAAGGCGCGTTTTCACTCAAAGGAACAATCGCTTCCGATTACTCCGTATCAGTTGACTCCGTCTGGACGAAACTCGGAAAAAGCGAAGTGTCCGGAACCTATTCCCAATCCTGGTTCCCCCATAATTTCAGGTTTTTGCTCAGAGGAGACTTTCTACCCACCGACGTCAACAACTGGTTTGGATCCTGGTGGAAATCCATTTGGCATGATTTTCGTTTCGGCGAAGTGACTCCTTGGGCCGATTTTTCGATATCTGGAGATTGGCTGACTTCGGGATCCGACACCACAACCTTCGGAATGGTAAGATCGCAACAAATTTCCTACAGACAATTTGCCGTATCCAGATCCTCCGCCTTGGTTGAAACCGATTCCAATCAAACGACAGTACGAGCAATCGTCAGGCACAAAGAAGGACAACTGAAAGGCGACTTGAGTTTCCCCAGGAACACGCCTCCCGGGGGAAAACTGCTGAGTTTCGATTTTAACGGCGATTATCCGCTGAATGAAGGAAGAAGAGCCTTCGGCCCCAAAGTTGAGAAATACCTCGCCGACTTCAATGCGACCAACCTTCTCTGTGAAGCTTCGGGCTCGATTTTCATTCCATTGGACGACTCATCAGGCGAAAGCAACCAAACTCATTGCAAGATCAAGATATCGACGGATCAAAACGCCTCGCTGTGGAACGTTCCCGTAAAACATATCCATGGTGGATACGTCTCTTACGAAAACTTGGTGACTTCCGGTCGATTTCCATCGATCGGTCTTGGAAACGGCATGGCGACTTTGGACTTCACCTCGGCAAAACAGGCGGGCAGCCGGATTCTCGACTTCAAGTTCGATTTGAAAGGGGCAGATCAATCAGCGTTTCTTTCGGCAATCTCAAGGGCGGAGGCTTTCAGCCCGGAAACCAGAAAACTCATCGGCGATTACGTCGCTTCCGACTCTGATTCGTCGGGCAAAATCGATCTGCGCATCCAAGCGAAAGGGCCTTTTGAGAGTTTTTTGCAATTCACGGGAACCGGGCACGTTCGACTCATTGAGAAAGGCTTGCAAAAGGTAAACCTGCTCGGAGGAATATCGGAAAGGCTTGATGCCATCAAATTACCCCTCCCCTCCGGATCATTCTCTTTTGAAACCCTTGAAATTCCATTCCGCCTGGAAAGCGACCAAGTTTACTCCGACAACATTCTTCTCACGGGACCTTTGTCCAAACTCGAAGCTACGGGACGCCTGAACCTCGTTTCCGGCGAAATTGACGTTACCTCGAGGCTCAAGCTCATTGGCAACCTGAAGATACCGATCGTAAGCAATATCATAAGCTTGGCGGACCCCCTGCCGAAAATCACTGAGATCAGAATCTCAGGGAACTGGAAAAAACCCAAGAGCGAGTTCGTCACTCCCTTGGACAAAATCTTGTCGCCGAGGAAAAAGGACAAGTGAATTGCGGAATTCAAGCATTGCATGATTCGTCAAATTGGATTTGATGGAAATAAACAACGTAATTTCATAGGAGGAACGAATTTTGGACTTAAGTGAATTAAAAGGGATCATTTCCTTAATGCAAAAATCTGATCTGACGGAGCTTGAGATTGAACTTCAAGATCTGAAGCTCAGGTTGGCCCGACCCGGTTCTGAACCGATCCCGACAATCGCTCACGCCAGAAGCGAGTTGCCGCCTCAAGCCATCTCTTCACAAGTTCAACCTGCGGCCACGCCCGCTCCCGCAGAAAAGGATGACGGCTCCCACCCATTCACGTCCCCAATGGTCGGAACGTTTTACAGAAAGCCTTCTCCCGACGACGCCGCTTTTGTCGAAATCGGGGATACCATCAAAAAAGGCGACGTCTTGTGCATTGTCGAAGCAATGAAAGTGATGAACGAAATCCAAAGTGACGTCTCCGGAGAAGTCATTGAAATTTTGGTTGAAGACAGCACAAGCGTTGAATACGGACAAACTCTTTTCAAAATCCGCCAAAGCTAAGCTCCCCGATGATCCGAAAGATCCTTATTGCCAATCGAGGTGAGATTGCTTTGCGAATCGTCAGAGCCTGCCGGGAGCTCGGAATCCAGACGATGGCCGTTTACTCGGAGGCGGACGAGCAATCTCTTCACGTCCAACTAGCCGATGAAGCGATTTGCATAGGACCGGCTTCCGGCGCGGAAAGTTATCTGCGGGCGGACCGTATCCTGAGTGCAGCTGAAATCGGCGACGTCGATGCGATTCACCCGGGTTACGGATTTTTATCAGAAAACTCTGAATTTGCCGAACAATGCGAGTCGTGCAACATCATCTTTATTGGGCCTCGGTCCGAAACCATTCTGAAGATGGGGGACAAGGCAAAGGCAAGGGAGACCGTCGCCAAGGCCGGAGTCCCGATCATTCCAGGTAGCGATGGCCCCCTTGAAAACGAGGTCGCGGCAACCAAGGTCGCCCAAAAGATCGGTTTCCCCGTCATTATCAAAGCCGTTGCCGGAGGAGGAGGGCGAGGCATGCGCATCGCCCACAACGCCGTAACCTTCGCCACAGAAGTCCAATCCGCCCGCCTCGAGGCGGAACAAGCGTTCGGCAACGGCGAACTGTACGTCGAGAAATCCCTGGAAAGTCCCCGTCACATTGAATTTCAAGTGTTGGCCGATATGCATGGCAACATGGTCCACCTCGGCGAACGGGACTGCTCGGTTCAAAGAAGACACCAAAAGGTAATCGAAGAATCCCCATCGCCCTTTCTCGACAAAAACCTTAGAAACAGGATGGGAAAAGCCGCCCTCAAGGCGACGCAAGCTGCCGACTACGTCAACGCCGGTACGATTGAATTTCTCGTTGATGCCAAAGGCAACTTCTACTTTATCGAAATGAATACCCGCATTCAGGTCGAACATGCGGTTACCGAAGAGGCGACTGGTATTGATCTGATCAAAGAACAGATTCAAATTGCCAGTGGAAATCGGCTTGGCTTTGCCCAAAAGGACATAAGCTTGAGCAAGCATGCCATAGAATGCCGGGTTTGCGCCGAGAACCCAGCCAAAGGCTTCATCCCCTCCCCCGGAGAAATAGAACTGTATTCCGCCCCCGGCGGACACGGAGTCCGGGTGGACTCCCATGCCTATGGAGGATATACGGTTTCTCCCTACTATGACAGCATGATCAGTAAGGTCATCACCTATGGAAGAACCCGTAAAATTGCTTTGGATCGGATGTATCGGGCCTTAAGCGAGTATCTGATCCGGGGTATCGATACGAACGTTGATTTCCTGAAAGCCGTTCTTCTGGATCCCGCCTTCAGGCAAGGGGAAGCCACGACCTCATACATTGAGGAGTTTCTAGCCCGGGTTCCTAAGGATTTTCTCGACAAACCAAGCAAGGATTAAGGAAATGAGCAGAAAGAAAAAAGAACCGGAAGAGCAAGCAGAAGAATCAATCCCCACAATTTCCGAAGAATCCAGCGCCCTGGGAACGATTCGGATAAACCACAGCGTAATTGCCGGAATCGTCCGATTGGCAACGCAATCCGTGGACGGCGTAGTTAACGTAGGGGGAGGCGGAGTTGTTGAAGGATTGACGGATTTCTTCTCGAAGAAAGAATCCGAAAGAGGCGTGAACGTTTCTGAAGTAGAGGGCGGTGGATACGACATCGAAGTCAGGGTCGTTTTGCAATTCGGTGTGGATTTGGCCAAAACCGGTCTTTCCATTCAAGAGGCCATTCGTGACCAGATTCTGGCCATGACTGGCGATCATGCAAAGAACATAAACGTCGTCATCGACGACATAAAAATGGACGCGGCGCCAAAAGACGACGACAATTGGGCCAGTGAGTCAACCAGTTAGGCTTTGTTGGACAAGACATGCCGTTTTCCAACATCAGGGACATATTCCACATGACCTTTGAGGAGGCCGTCGACAAGCCGATTTACCTCTACGCCGTTGGTCTCCTCGTTCTTCTAATCGCTGCTCTCTGGGTAGTCAGAAGCCTCAAAAGAGAGCTCATACCGGTTTTCTCGGACGAGGAAGGACTCGTGCAGATAACCCCCCATGCCCTGCACGAATTGGTAAGAAGAACATGTGAGGCTTTTCCGGAAATCAACTCCCCGTCCACCCGCATAAGAAAGGATGGCCAAGGACTGAGGTTGGATATTCACCTCAAGGTCAAGCCCGATTGCAACGTCAAAGACACCCGTACCCAACTCAGGGAGCGATTGGAAGAAGTCATGATAGCAAACTTGAATTTTTCAAACTTCGGTGGCGTTGATATTGTCATCAAAGGGTTTCAGGAAGAAGCTTGATCCGAGGGTCGGGAATTGCTTCTCAACTTTTTCAGGACGGGAGGAGATCTCCTTAGTCTCACTCGTTTCCCTCTGACCTCCGCCGAAAGTTCGTTCGGAGAGTTGCCGTCAAGCGTGGAACGATCGACCCAGGCGCTGCCAATGGGTCCTTCAACCAAAGGAGAAAAACCTCCGGACAACACCCTGCCCGCCTCCCGGTCGGAATCAAAAACCTTGTCGTCTTGCCTTGGAATGCGCCGGTCATCCACCTCGTAAAAGATCACCTGACCGGGTTTCCCCGCTTCTTTTTCAGATAGTAGGCTCTCCTTGCCCAAGAAAGTTTCCTTGCTCCAATCAATCGTCCAGCCAAGACCTGCCTGAAAAGGAGTGATATCCTGACTCAGTTCATGCCCGTAGAGAGGAAATCCAGCCTCCAGTCTCAAACTGTCACGCGCAGCCAAGCCCACCCATCGAACCATCCCGGAAGAACAATCCTCCTCGAAGGATCGAGCCCAATCCAGAGACTTCTCGACGGGACAATAGATTTCAAAACCGTCCTCTCCCGTATAACCGGTTCTCGCAACAAGACAGTAATCGCCGAACAAATCGATTTCACGAAATGACATCTTCGGAAGGTCACCGAATTGAACTCCTGTTGCATTGAAAAGGGCTTCGGCGCTGTATGGGCCTTGGATGGCAATTTGGCCAAACTGGGACGAACGGTTGGATATTTCGCAGTCAAAACCGCCCTTGTGTTTTTGAAAATGCTCGAAATCCTTGTCGGTGTTCGAAGCGTTTACGCACAAAAGGAAAGCATGACTGCTTTTTTTATAGGCAATAAGATCATCGACCGTTCCTCCATCCTCCGAGCACATGGGGGAATAGACACCCTTGCCTTCATTGAGCGAACGCACTGAATTGGTAAGCATAAAATCAAGAAAAGGCTCGGCGTCCGGACCTTGAATCTCGATTTCTCCCATATGGCTGACGTCAAAAAGACCGGCTTTTTCCCTCGTCTGCCTATGCTCATCCATAATTCGGCCAAAGGAAACGGGCATTTCCCAACCCGCAAAAGGAACGAGCTTTGCCGAATTGCTCAGATGAAAGTCGTGTAACTGCAATGTTTGCAAATCGTTCATTAAATTCCCATAACCTTGTCTTGCTTATTTTGCTTCCATTCTCTTTAGATTATCGAGATGCTCTCAGCGATACGAAAAAAATCAACCAAAAGCGTGTTACCCGTTACTCATTCATCCGCCAGTCTCTCATCTGAGGGAAGCAACCGCCGCCCGGACTCCAGATCGTGAATTCCTGGTATTCTGATCCAGAGTTACTCGTAGCAATATCGCTGACCATTGGTATTTCCGCTCTTTGCTCGACTCTCGAGGCCATGATCTTGAGCGTGAGCACGGCGGAATTGGAAAGTTTCAAAAAAACTTCACCCAAAAGAGGACTCATGATGGAAAAATTTCATCACGAAATCGAAGAAACCACTTCCGCAATCCTGAGTCTCAACACAATCGCGAACACTCTGGGGGCCACTTTGGTCGGCGGACTCGCGAAAAAACACCTCGGGGACGGACAGACCGACATGTTTTGGTTCGCGTGCGGCATGACCTTGGGAATTCTCTTCTTCGCTGAAATTCTGCCCAAGAACATGACCGTCCGATACAGAGCGGATATGCTGGGGAAGCTCGTCGTTCCACTGTTTATCGTCAGGAGACTGATGTTTCCGTTCTCCAAAATTTGCAAGGTAACCGTCAAGGCAATGGTTCCCGAAAAGCAAGAAACCGAAGACAGTGATGAAGAAGAAATCATCCTTTTGGCGAGAAAAGGAGCCAAAAAAGGAACCTTGACCGATGAAGAAAGCAATTTGGTCGCGAATGCGTTGCGTCTGAACAACCTTCAAGTTCACGAAATCATGACGCCTCGCACGGTAATGCTGGCGCTTGATCAGGACCTCACCGTCGAAAGGGTCTTTCGCATGCATGCCAACGTCCCCTTCGCCCGCATCCCCTTGTATCGCGAGAGCATTGATCATATCAGCGGAATCGTAAGAAGAAGAGACTTGCACCGGGCGATGGTGGAAGAAACCCCGGACAAATTACTGAAGGACCTTTCCAAGGAGGCCATTTTCGTACCCGAAAACGCATCGGCCGACAAGGCTCTCAGGCTTTTGCTTTCGGAGCATTGTCAACTTTCGATCGTTGTCGACGAATTTGGATCAGTCGCCGGAGTCCTGGCCATGGAGGACATTATAGAAAGCATCCTTGGCCAAGAAATCTTCGAGCATGACGACATGGCTGTCGACATGAGGGAATTCGCCAAGCGCAAGCACAAGGCTCGCATAAAACAAAAACCAAAGCCATCCGATTGAAAACAAAGTCATCCAATTATTGGGTTCACGATCTGGATCCTTTCCTTTGGCAATTCCCCGATTCCTTTTCCCATTGGGGACCCGGTGGAATCCGTTGGTACGGGATAGCATACCTTGCCGGTTTCATCAGCGCCTTTTTTCTGCTCAAGCACTACAACCGCCGGAAAAGAAGCCCTTACGACGGGGAGCAGATCATGAACCTCATGACTTTTTTGGTCCTAGGCGTATTGCTCGGCGGAAGGATTGGCTATGCCCTCCTCTACCGGTGGAACGAATTCATGGAGGACCCCTTGATTTTGCTCCGGGTATGGGAAGGAGGGATGGCCAGTCATGGCGGCTTTATCGGGGTTTGCATCGCCATTTTGTGGTACGCCCGATATTCCAAGCAATCCCCTTTGCCCATCGGAGACTTGATCGTCAGCGTCGTGCCACCCGGACTCTTTTTCGGAAGAATCGCCAATTTCATCAATGGCGAACTGTGGGGGCGGACCACGGAGGTTTCCTGGGGGATTTTGTTCCCCAAGGCTCCCGGGTTTCTCGAAGGCGTTGCAAGGCATCCCTCGCAACTTTACGCCGCGACACTCGAAGGGTTATGTACTTTTGTTTTCGTTCAATGGCGTTTTTGGAAATCCGACGTAACCCGAAGGGCTCCGGGCAGACTGACGGGGGAATTCTTGATTGCCTATGCCATTGCAAGGATAGCCAACGAATTCTTTCGACAACCCGACGCATCTCTTGTCATGGGGATGTCACGGGGCCAGTTCTACTCGCTTTTCTTGATTTCAGGAGGCTTCATTCTTATTCGAATAGCGGAAACAAGGGCTAAAAAAGAACGCAAATGAGAAAGACACGGAAGGCTTGAACCCCCCGACGGAATCACTTTATTTTTCACGTGTGAATTAATTACCTTTGACAGGACTGACAAAAGAAAGAGAAAACAAACATCGGAAAGCATAATTAAATGATAGGCAATTTTTTCGGGTTTCTTTCAAACGACATCGGCATAGACTTGGGCACCGCAAACACTCTGGTCTTCGTAAGGGATCGGGGTATCGTCCTTCGTGAACCAAGCGTGGTCGCCCGTTACAAAAGCAGCAAGAAGGTTTGCGCGGTTGGCTCCGATGCCAAGAGGATGCTGGGTCGAACCCCCGGAACCATCGAAGCTCTCCGGCCAATGAAAGACGGAGTGATCGCGGACTTTGAGATTTCCGAAGCCATGCTGAGGTATTTCATTGAGAAAGTGGACAAACGAAAACTCGTACCTCCCCGGGTAGTCATTGCCGTACCCTCCGGAATAACCGCCGTTGAGAAGAGGGCCGTCAAGGATTCGGCAATCAGAGCCGGAGCCAGGGAAGTCCTTTTGCTTGGCGAACCAATGGCGGCTTCGATCGGGGCAGGTTTACCCATTGACGAAGAATATGCCAACATGATCGTCGACATCGGCGGGGGCACGACCGAGGTCGCCATTATTTCGATTTCAGGCGTTTCATATCAAAGAAGCATACGAGTCGGGGGCGATGAGTTGGATGAAGCCATTGTCGCATATATGAAAAGAGCCTACGGTTTGCTGATCGGGGAAAGAACCGCTGAGGAAATCAAGTTTACCGTCGGATCCGCCGGGCCCATCGAAACAGGAGAACTCAGCATGGACGTGCGGGGTCGTGAAGCCACCCATGGCTTGCCCAACACCGTGCACATTACTTCGCAGGAAATTCGTGAGGAGGCTCTCAAGGAAGTCGTGTCTCAAATTGTCGACTTGGTCAAAAGCGCCTTGGATCGCTGTCAACCCGAGCATTCCGCTGACCTTATCGACCGGGGTATCGTTCTTGCCGGAGGAGGGGCTCTGATCAGAGGATTGGACCAGGTAATCAGCGAGGCAACCCGTTTGCCCGTAATCCAGGCGGAAGACCCTTTGTGTTGCGTGGCAAACGGAACGGGAAAGTTTCTCAACCTTCTCGGAAATTTGAGTCGCGAACAGGTTGATCGTCTCGTTACCCAATAGATTTTGATTTGGTCAAGAAGACAGACAGACGTAAGTCTCAGCCCTTCCTTTTTCTTGGTCTTTTCCTAATCGTGTGGTGGGGAATCCCCGCCTCGTGGAAGGTTTTCACAAAGTCGGCATTTGCGGAGTTTCATGCGCCTCTTTGGGATCTTTCCTCACGAACCGAAGATTTGAGCAATTATTGGGGACACCTCAGTGACTCGAAACAAACCTTGATCGAAAAAGCCAAGCACTCATCACGGATTCAGGCTGACTTGGAACTTCAAGGCGACAGATCGAAAATCATTCGGGAGGAAATCGTCAGACTTCGGGGCTTGAAGGCTTCCTTGAGCGAATTGGAGTCCAGCTTGAACTTGGGGTCAGCTCAGCAGTTCGATCCCATAATCGCCAGGGTATCCCATCGGAGCTTAAGCGGTTGGTGGCAAAAAATCACCGTTCGAAAAGGAAGGGCGCATGGTTTGAAGTCAGGGCTCGGAGTCATTTCAAACCGAGGCGTAGTCGGAAGAGTCAAATCAGTTGGATCACGTTCATCTGAAATCGAACTGATCACAAACCCCTCCTTCCGGATGGTCGCCCACTTCGAGGGAGACGACAGACCGGTCACTTTTCAGGGACGCGGAATTGCCTTGGGAGGAATACCCGTCGGATTGGCTCTGGACGTACCCCATGACCTGAATCCGACACCCGAAACCCCTCATACTCTGACAAGCTCCGATCTCAGCTCGATTTTCCCCCGGGGAATACCGCTCGGCGTCGTCAAGGATTTGGGCGAAGGGGAAGAAGGCTTGTTCAAGTCCGGCAACGTAGCCTTGAACCTAAGCCTTAATCAACTGACGGAAGTAACGATTTTGGTTCCACGCCAATAAGAAAGCATGCAAAAGCAAAACAGGGCGGCGTTTGTTCTCTTGGGGATCAACTTGCTTACGCTCATTTTGCTTGGCTGCGTCAACTCGGTCATAGGCCAGCATGGAGTCTTTCTTTACCTCCCTGCCCTATTCTTTCTTC
>JAYOII010000081.1:7610-10613 GCA_038118685.1 Opitutia bacterium | reverse complement strand
TGTCTGGACATAGCAAGTGGGCGACGACGAAACGGCACAAGGCTGCCGTTGATGCCAAGCGTGGCAAGATCTTCAGCGTTATCAGCAAAGAAATTACTCTTGCTGCAAGAGACGGAGGCAAGGACCCCGAGTTCAATCCTCGACTCCGCACTCTCATTGTCAAAGCGAAGCAGGCGAATATGCCTGCCGATAACATTGACCGGGCCGTCAAGAAAGGGACCGGCGAGCTTGGTGGCATCACGATCGAGGAAATGCTCTACGAGGGTTATGGCCCGGGCGGGGTCGGTCTGATTGTCGAGGTCACCACTGACAACAAGAACCGTTCGGCTTCCGAAATACGAAGCACTTTTTCCAAGGGAGGGGGAAACCTTGCCGGTGCGGGAGCGCTTGCCTTTAATTTCAAACGCAAAGGCCAGATTCTTCTTGCCAAGGACAAGATGGACGAAGACGCCTTGACCGAACTGGCGTTGGAAAATGATGCCGAGGACGTTGTTGTCGAAAAAGAACATTACGAAGTCATTTGCGAGACCGGTCAATATGACAAGCTGGCGGATGCCTTCAGCAAAGCGGACGTCAGCCTGGATTCATCCGAATTGGCTTACCTGCCGGAAAACTTGGTTCCCGTTACGGATGAAGAAGTTGCCCGAAAGGTTCTGAAGCTTGTCGAGAACCTCGAAGACCTTGAGGACGTCAAGGCGGTTCATGGCAATTATGACATAGACGAGGCTTTGCTCGAGGCCATAAACTCCTAGTATTTTCTTCTTTGGCCGACTCGGTCGGTCCAACAAGCAACAATGAGCAAAGCACGTGAAAGGGAGGACTATGTTTCCGGCGCCGGTGAAATTGGAATCATAAGTGAAAAAACTTATCGGCACGATGAGCTTTTTGAAATGGAAAACGGTTCCCTCGAAAAGTTCGAGCTGCGATATGAAACTTATGGGGAACTTAATTCGACTGGTACGAACGCCATCCTCATATGTCATGCTTTGACCGGAGATCATCATGTTGCGGGGGTTTATTCCAAAGACGACGGGCAGCCTGGTTGGTGGAATCACGTGGTAGGTCCCGGCAAGGCTATCGATACGGACGACTTTTTCGTCGTTTGTTCAAATTGTCTGGGGGCATGCAAAGGTTCCACCGGGCCGGCGAGCGAAAACCCGGCCACACCCGGCAAAGCCTATGGAATGCTTTTTCCGGATTTGACGATCAAGGATATGGTGCGGGCTCAGAAGAAGCTGCTCGACTTTCTTGGAATTGAAAGTCTTCACGCCGTCGTGGGGGGGAGCATGGGCGGCATGCAGGCCTTGCAGTGGATCGTTGAATTTCCCGATTTCGTGGAAAAGGCCCTCATCATTGCAGCCACTGCCCGGCACAATGCCCAAACCATTGCCTTCAACGAAGTCGGCCGGCGTTCGATATGCGGAGATCGTGAGTGGAAGTCGGGAGACTACTTAGACGGGGAAGGTCCTCGCGAAGGCTTGGCGGTAGCTCGCATGATGGCGCACATAACTTATCTTTCCGACGAGGGTATGGAGGAAAGGTTCGGAAGGGAGATCGGGATATCCAAGGACAAGAACTTTGAATTCAGCGTAGAGAGCTACCTTGACCATCAAGGAAACAAGTTCGTGGATCGGTTTGATGCGAACACTTATCTGAAGCTGACCAAGGCTCTTGACCGGTTCGATCTTGTCGGAAAGGATGGGTTGGACGCCTCGCTCAAGGACGTTTCGGCGAGGGTTCTCGTAGTCGCTTTCACGAGTGATTGGCTTTACACTCCTACTCAAAACAAATTAATCGTGGAGTCTTTGCACCGGCTTGGAAAAGAAGCTTCCTATTTGGAAATTGATCATAAGCATGGGCATGATTCCTTCTTGATTAAGTCGAAGGCATTCCTGCGGTCCGTCCGCGTTTTTCTCAAGGGGGTCGACGAAGAGGAGAAAGAGGTGCAGAACGTCGATCGCTTTCGTAAAGTTGAAAATAGATACGAAGTTAAAAAGGAAGCGGATTTCAAGGTTATCGACAATTGGGTTCAGCCTGGTGAAAGCGTCTTGGATCTGGGATGCGGTCGCGGTATCCTGCTCGAATACCTCAGGGATACCAAGCGGGTTCGAGGGTTGGGGGTGGATTATGATCGAGGCAAGGCCACTTCCTCCATCGCTCGCGGAGTGGCCGTTTACCAGGAGGACATTCGGCGGGCCCTTGAAAATTTGGGGGATCAATCCTTTGATTGGGTCATATTCTCACGCATGATCGAAGAGCTTCCGCAGCCCGGTTCCGTTCTTTTGGAAGCTTTGCGGGTGGGGAAGCGCGTCGCCTTGAGCTTCGTTAATCACGGGTACTGGAGAAACCGTCTCCATTTTCTCGGCAGAGGAATGAAAATTAGGAATGACGTTTACCCGGACGATTGGGAGCAAAGTGGTCTCAGGAACCATTTCTCGATTGCCGAGTTCGAGAGCTTTTGCCGAAAACATCGATCCGGCCCGGATGCATTTGAGGTCGGTCGGAAAATCTATCATCAGGGCGATTGGATTAAAACTTGTTCCCTTTGGCCCAATTTGCGGGCGGGCTTGGCGATCTACGAATTGGCGAGAAAATAAGACCTAGGTTTTATCTTCTGCCCCGGTTCCACCGAAGAGCGGAGCACCAACCCCATAACAAACCTACGACCAACCCTCCCGTGTGAGCCCAATTTGCAATATTTCCAAGCCACCCCAGCCAGCAAGCCACAAAAAATCCGAACATGATGATTTCGTTTGTTTGATCAATGCCGAAACCATCGCCTGGATCGAGTTTTGATTTGATGAATACGTAGCCGAAAAGACCATAAACTACGCCGGACATTCCCCCAAAATTGTATCCCGAAAAGAGAAATTGGACAAGGTTGGAAACAGTGGCGAGAATAAGCACGAAACTTAGGAAAAATTTACCTCCTTTTCTGCTTTCAATCTGCCCACCCAAGCTGAAAAGCCAAAACATATTGAAGAGAATGTGAAAAAACCCGAA
>JAYOII010000081.1:0-7510 GCA_038118685.1 Opitutia bacterium | reverse complement strand
CGATTTTATTTTCCTTCAGGTAGTTCCAAAACCGCAGAGCTGGTTTTTCCTCCTCGAATTCGCATATTTTGCGCATTTCAATCGAAGCTAACGGACGATTCTCCAGGGGTCAATCCCTCGAAGATTCCCAGAAACAGACCACTGCTTGAGCCCACCATAAAATGCATGAAGGCCTGAAATTGGGGGATGTTGATTAAGACGATCAAAATTAAAAAGCCATATTTAGCCAAGTTGCGGTAGGTCTCTTCGCGCATTTTTACGGCATGTTTGAGAAAGTGAGAACCGTCCAGAGGAGGAACCGGCAAAAGGTTGAAAACAAAAAGCAAGCAATTCAAGAATACGATGATCATATAGAGTTCCTCGGCGCTTTGATCGAGTGGCAAAATCCAAGCCCATGCGGCAAAGAAGAGGGTGGCTCCAAGGGCAATGAGTAGATTGGAGAGTGGACCCGCAATCGTGATGATTAGGTCGTCCCGTTTGCGGGTCTTGGGGTTCGGGAGGGAAATTCGAACTGGTTTTCCCCAACCGATTATGGCGATACCGGGTGAAAGAAAAATCATGATCAGAGGTATGAGAATGGTTCCGACCGGATCAATGTGAGCTCGAGGATCAAGAGTGACCCTTCCTTCCGCTCGGGGAAGGGGGTCCCCCAGTTTGTCCGCAGCAAAGGCATGAGCCCATTCGTGAATGGAAATACTGGCCAAAAGGACAAGAAACAAAATGACCTTTTGTTCGAAAGCGACCGAGGAGCAGAGAATGAGGACTTCGTTCATGCTGAAGTCACCTCAAAGAGCCCTTTTCCACATCATGTCCGGACTGATCCGGATTTCTTTGCGACAAATCGATTTTGATTTGATTCTTTTCGTCAAACCGGGCCTTGATTGCATCCGACTTTAGCTCGGAAAGCATTTTTTCCTCCTGAATCCGCTCGGTCAGCAAGCGGAGGCGTTTCAAGTGGGGGTCGTCCGGTATGAAAAAGCGATGGTTGATTTCAATCCTGCTTTGTTTCTGCGTTCCCTTTTTTATCTCCTTTTGCGGCTTGCGTTTGACTTGATGAAGGAGGGACCGCTTTGCCGAATCGAGTGCCTTTGAGGAAACGGATTGGAGTAGGGGCAAGGCATCGGATTGCCGGTTGAGTTCCAAGAGAACGCGAGCCTTGCAGAGATTGAAATAGTCGTTTTCGGCCTTCGATCTGTCGGGGAACTTGCGGGCCAAATCGCTCCACGCCACCAAGGCGGATTCTTTGCTGGAACCAGGGTGGTCAAAGAAGCTTTGTGCGAATCTCAATTGATAATCGAAATTCGAGGGAGAAAGCTTGGCCGCCTGCTTGAAGGACTTGTGCATGAACGCCCTTGCCGAATCCTTCGCCAAAATCCCTTCACGAGCCAAGTCGTCTTCGAAAAGGAATAGAAAATTGCCCAAGTGGTAGTGGTAGTCGGCTTGTTCCGGAGCCAATTCAATCGTCATGATAAGGAATGGGAAAGCATCGATCGGTCGCCCTTCCTCGATGAGGTAGTTGGCCAACTGTTGTTTTACGACGGCAAGTTTCGGGTTGATTGAATCCGCTTCCAAAAAGTACCCGACCGCATGTTGCTCCTGTCCGACCCTGCGAAGAAATTTTCCGTAGAGGATGAGGGCGTTGGTATCTTTCGGGTTGGCTCCGAGGTACGCATCATAGTCTGCTACGATTTCCTGTGCTTTCCTCGTGAGTTCCAAGTCGTTTTTTTGAGGAGATCTGCCAGGATAGTCAAAGAAACGGGCTTGTTTGTCCAAGATGCGACTCAGGGCCAGGCTTGAAAGAGTGATCCCTTCCTGAGTTGGTTGGGAAACGCTTTTGGAGAACGCAGTGCCGAAAAAAAAGACCGATGCCAAAAGGCAGAGCGTGAGATGAAAACAAGCGCGCATGAGAGATTTATAATTATCTCCGATCAATGGATTGTTTTCAAGCTTGGAAGAGCTTCTGAAAAAAGTAATTCTTTTTCCATGTCTTTTTTCTCAAAAAAATTGATCCTCGTATTGCTACTCAAATTTTCTGGAGTCACCACGGTGGTGTGGGGAGCCGAGCGGTGGTCGCCCTCGATCACCTATGGTGAAATTGTATCGAAAGCTCAGGCGGGCAGTCCATATTTTCAAGGGCTTTTGGGAATTTATCTCAGGTCGGGTGAAGCCGGCTCCAAGGTTGACGTCAAGCTAGCGAAACAATGGTCCGAGTCCGCTCATCGCAAAGGTCACCCATTTGGTTCCTACAACCTGGCGAACTTGGCAATGATGGACGGTGATTTCGAGGTGGCGACCAGAATGTATCAAGATGCGGCTCTCTTGCTGCAAAGGCAGGCATCACAGGGTGACCCGGTGGCCATGTATTGTATGGGGGAGATCGATTTTCAGGTGATTCCCACCAACGTGGTTCGAGCCCTAGGCTTGTTCAAGAGATCGGCGCAAGCAGGCTACCCTCAGGCCCAAGCCACAATTGGAGCCCTTTATCTCAAGGGCTTGCCTGGACTTTTGGAAAAGGATACGAAGCAGGGAATAAGCATGTTGTCCAAGGCCGTAATGGCAAAATCCCTTACGGCTCGCTTCAACCTGGGAATGGCCTATTACAACGGTGATGGCGTGCCGCAAGATGCAGTCAAGGCATCCCAATGGTTGAAGCTTGCCGTGAGGCAGAATTTTTCCGAAGCCAAATACTCCTTGGGCCTTTTGCTCATAGAAGGAGAAGGCGGGATTCGGAAAAACACCAACGAAGGGCTTTCCCTGTTGCGTGAAGCGGCCGCTCAAAATCATCAGCTTGCCCGCCAATATCTTCGAAAAAGAGAGGGGTTCGATCCAGCCGCTCAGAAAACAGGTTCCAACGCGAGTCCCCCCGGTTTTTCCAATTCTTTCAAGACCGACGAAGAGGTGCTCGACGAAGCCAGGGGGTACTACACGGGTGTCGGTTTTCCTCAGGATTACGGCCGGGCCTACGAGCTGTTTTTACCCTTGGCCAAAGGAGGGAATCCTGTTGCCGCTCGTTTTGTCGGGCTTATGGCGTTAACGGGAAAAGGAACGAAAAGAGACCCGGCCGTGGCCAAGCAGTGGTTAAGTGTTTCGGCACAAAAAGGAGATAAAACCGCGAAACGGTTGTTGGACAGCTATAAGTCATTGTTCTAGATACTTTTTGAGCAAGGATTTGATTGCGACGTTTGGGCGCATCAGTTTTTTGCGGGCTGATTAAGTGAGACAATGTGGCTCTATTAACTTTTTTGATAATCTTTGGTCTATTGAATATCAGTTGTTTACATTACATTGAAAGTCGGCGCAAAAGTAGCATCATCCGTATCGTAATCTATAAACACTTAACCAAAACAAACCATGAAAATAAATAAAACATACCAAACCTATCCTTTTGCCCTGACTGTTGGTTCGCTGCTGAATGCGATGGATTCAAAATGGAACAGGGATCAAAACTCAAAAGATTTCAATCTGATTGGTCAGGAACGGCTTTCGGATTTCAGTGTTTCTGAATGTGACGAATCATATGAAGTCAATTTCCTTTTGCCGGGATTCACAAAGAATGAGGTTTCGGTTACCCTGAAGGATTCTGAAATTACGGTGGAGGCTTCGATCGAAGACTCTGATCATGCTCTTGCATTCGGCAGAAAAGATTATTTTCGGGTTTTGGAAATTCCCGAATCCTGCGACAACGGTAAAGTTAGCGCAAAACTCGAAAATGGCATTTTAAAAGTCGTTTTGCCCAAGCGCAAGGAGCTCAAGCCGATTGAAGTAAAAATACGGTAAGACCAATCAAAACAAAGACAGGAAAGGCCGCGTTTGCGGCCTTTCCTGTTTTTGATTGAAAAGTACGTCAAGTCTTCGAATCCTAAGAGCAATGGATGGATTACGTGATTTGCCTTTGTTCGAGCAGTTTGAGGAAATTCAAAAGGCATGGAACCGGTGCAGGCATCTGGCCGTGAGGTCTCCCACCGGCTCGGGCAAATCCATTGGGCTGCCCACCTTGCTTTACCAAAATAATATGGTGGATGGACAAATTTTGGTTATTCAGCCGAGGAGGATCGCGGCACGCTTACTTGCGCGGAGAGTCGCCGCACTGCTTGGTTGCGAGGTTGGCGGGGAAGTCGGTTATCAGGTCAGGTTTGAAAAGAAATATTCGGATCAAACAAAGATTGTTTATCTGACCGATGGCATATTCATAAATAAACTTCTCGCCGACCCTACTCTATCCCGAGTGGGATTGGTTGTATTCGATGAATTTCATGAACGCAGTCTGCAAATTGACCTGGCTCTCGCCTTATCGAAAAAGTTGGCCTTTTCGCAAAGACCCTCGTTGCGTCTTATCCTTACTTCCGCAACCCTAAATCTCACGGCGGCCACGGATTATCTTCAAGAAAGTGAATCCCTCGAGTTGAAGGCAAGAACCTATCCGGTTGAAATCGAATATCGAAGGCCAAAAAAAATCGAACCGATTTGGAAACAGGTTTCGCTACATCTCAAAACGATTTTACGCGAACGTTCGGGAAACGTGCTGATTTTCATGGATGGAGCTTTCGAAATCTCCAAAACGGTCCAAGAGATTCAACAAGCATCATGGTCGTCCGGGATCGAAGTGCGAGCTTTGTTCGGAGAAATGAGTGTTGCGGAACAGGATTTGGCGTTGGCGCGCACCACGCAAAGAAAGGTCATAGTCAGCACCAACATTGCGGAAACGTCTCTTACCGTGGAGGGGGTCGAGGCAGTGATCGATACGGGAAAAGCCAAAAAGGCAAGTTACGATCAAACCAGAAAGGTCGACGTGTTGCTTTCGTCTCCCATAAGCCAAAGCTCTGCGGAACAAAGAGCCGGTCGTGCCGGAAGAACCGCCCCGGGTTATTGCCTCAGAATGTGGACCTTGGCTGAACATGAACGCAGAGATTTTTTTGAACTTCCTGAAATTCAAAGGATGGACCTATCCGATTTGTATTTGAAATTACGCGCCCTTGACATCTGCCCCAAGATCTTGGACTGGTTTGAGGCACCACCCGAATCGTCCTTGGAGGCCGCCCGCGCGGCCTTGATTAAAATCGGCGCATTGCGCGAGGAAGACGATAGCATTACCACTCTCGGGACCGAGGTTTCCCGCCTTGGTTTGCACCCAAGGTTAGGGGCCTCTCTCGTCGAGGGAAAAAAGCGCGATTGCTTGCCCGCGGTTGCCCTTACCTTTGCCATGCTTGAAAACAGGCCTCCTTTGGCGGGAAAAATTACACCGGTCAATGCCCTTGACCAGCCTTGGACGTCGGATGACCATTTTGACGGGGAATCGGATTTGCTCGTTTTTTTGCAGGCCTATGAATACGCCAAGAAGGTAAATTTCGCTAAAGAATCCTGCATGAGTGCTGGAATCCACGCTTTGCGTTGCAGGGAAGCCGAACAAATTGCCATACAAACATGTCTTCAGGTGGGGTTACTTGAATTTAACTATCAATTTCCCAAGTATGATGAGTACCTGAAAATAATAGCAGCAGCTTATTCCGAAAACATTTGCATGCTCAAAAGCCGAGGTACCATGGTTTACGAGACCCTTGACGGAAGAAGAGTGCATCTTCCCAAACACTCGGCGGTCGGCTCCTCCTCCTGGGTCTTGCCTCTAAGAATCGTGGAAAAGATTGCCAAGGGAAGCCTATCTCTTGAAATGGAATTCGTCACTTCGATTTCCGAAGAATTGATCCGTGTGATTTTCGCTTCGGAAATAGCCGAGAAAGAGGAAGTACTGCTTGATCTCGATTCACGAAAAGTAGTACGCAGGAAATATACGAAATTGGGTCAACTGAAGTTTTCATGCAAAGACTCTTTCGAGGTTTCCGAAAAGGAAGTTTCGTCTGCTTACGCGATGGCAATTCATTCCGGCGATCTTGTTTTGAAGAAATGGGACTCGAATGTTGAGGCTTTTCTTGCCCGCGTGCATTTCTTGCATGCGAATTTCCCCGAGTATGGAATTGAACCTTTGGACGAGGATTCCAGACGCTTGATTTTGGAAGAAATTTGCGCCGGCCAAAGCAGTTGGAAATCCATTCGAAACACAGAGGTGTACCCTTTTGTCAGAGACGCATTCGGGGATGATCAATTAAGGACGATTGAAGAAGTCGTTCCAACCGAAATCGATCTGGGCAACGGCAGAAAACCTTATCGAATTTCTTATGGTCCCGATCAGGCTCAGATTTCGGCTTACCTTCAGGATTTGTACGACGTTTCCCATCATCCTTGCATCAACCACGGAAAATATAAACTAACCGTCGATATTCTTGCGCCCAATGGCCGAAGTTCACAACTTACAAAGGATTTGCCTTCGTTTTGGGGAGGATCTTACCCTCAAGTCAAAAAGGAATTGGCGGGCCGGTATCCGAAGCACGAATGGCGTTGATGTATAACCATAAAGCAAGAGATCTTGCGGAGAACATTCTTTGGTCAATTGGATTGGCTCCGAATTGGGACAATTCAAGAACTTGTGGCCGATACGGTGAATGGCTCGGGCGAAGATTGCTGAGGCGGAAGGGTTATCGCATTGTCGTTGCAAACTGGAGGAGCTCTTGTGACCGCCGGCAGGAGATCGATTTGGTTTGCCGGAAAGACGGTGTCCTTGTTTTCGTTGAAGTTCGCGCTCGCTCGGAAGATGCTTTGGTGAGAGGTTTTGATTCGTTGGGAAGTCGCAAGATGAAGTCTCTCAGGCGTTCTTTCAAGGCTTACCTAAGGGAAGCCAGCTTTAATCCCCGCCACTATCGTTTTGACGTGATCGAAGTCGACCTTCCTTCGACCAAGGGAAACAAACCAAAGGTTTTTCATCACGAAAACGTTGCCATTTTTGCCTAGCTCTTGCATGTATGTATTTTTCTTGGACAACGAGCACTCATATTCCCACCAACCATGCCTGACGCCAACGGTAAAACGCCTCCCACCATTATTGTGATCTTCGGTGCGTCCGGAGACTTGACCGCTCGAAAGTTAGCGCCCGCCATCTTCAATCTTTCCAAGGATGGACTGTTGCCGGAATCCTGTTATCTCATTGGATACGGTCGAACTGAAATGAGCGTCGATTCCTTTCGCGAATACCTTCGGAAATCTTTGGGTTCTCACTCCAGAAGGTCCATTGAGGAGGATACTTGGAGTAAGCTAGCGGCAAACGTTTCTTTTCATGCCGGTTCTTATGACGACTTGGACAGTTTCAAGTTGCTTGGGGAGAAAATATCCGCGATCGAAAAGGAACTCGGTCAACCCGCCCAATGCCTTTTTTACGTATCGACCCCGCCCGGTGTCTTCATGGATATCTTGGAAAACCTTGGAGCCAGTGGCCTGGCCAAACGTCACCAAGGCCAAAACACCGCTTCAAAGGTAATTATCGAAAAACCTTTCGGTCGGGATTTGAACAGCGCTCACGAATTGAACGAGGTCATCAATAGGAGATTCCAAGAGTCACAGGTTTTTCGCATCGATCACTACTTGGGGAAGGAAACGGTGCAAAGCCTCCTTGTGCAAAGGCTGT
>JAYOII010000080.1:0-10630 GCA_038118685.1 Opitutia bacterium | reverse complement strand
CTACGGGCATCCGAAGATCAAGACTCCCCACTTGGACCGGATGGCCAAGGAAGGGATTCGTTTCACGGACTTTTATTCCACCGCCCCGGTTTGCTCGCCTTCGCGCGTAGGTTTGCTGACCGGCCGCAGCCCGAATCGGGCGGGGGTATACGATTGGATTCCAAGCGGCCGCGAGGTGCATATGCGGGCCTCCGAGGTGACGATTCCCCAACTGTTGAAGAAGGCCGGATACGCAACTTGCATGTCGGGCAAGTGGCATTGCAACGGGAAGTTCAATTCCCCTCAACAGCCTCAGCCCGATGCGGCCGGGTTCGATCATTGGTTCGGTACCCAGAACAACGCCAGTCCGTCTCATGAAAATCCGCAAAACTTCGTACGCAACGGCCAGGCGGTCGGGCCCTTGAAGGGCTACAGTTGCCAGCTCGTGATGGACGAGGCCTTGGGTTGGTTGGAAAACCAAAGGGCCAAGGATCCCCGGCAACCGTTCTTTCTCTACGTTGCCTTTCACGAACCCCACGAACCGGTGGCTTCGCCCAAGGGCATGGTCGATCAGTACGACGGAATAGCCAAGAACCTCAACCAGGCTCAGTACTTCGCCAACGTGACGAACCTTGATGCCGCCGTGGGCAAGTTGACGAAAGCCCTCGAGGCCATGAAGCTCGATGAAAATACGCTGGTCATCTTTACCTCCGACAACGGACCGGAAACACTTTTGCGCTATGGTCCGAGGTCAGGGCGCTCTTTCGGTGTCGCGGGCCCTTTGCGGGGAATGAAATTGTGGACCACCGAGGCCGGCTTTCGGGTTGCGGGAATCATGCGATGGCCGGCCCGCATCAAGGCGGGCCAGGTAAGCGACCGTCCCGTCTCGGCCCTTGATTTTCTGCCCACCTTTTGCGAACTTGCCGGAACCCGACCCCCGAAAGACCTGGCCTTGGATGGGACAAGCTTTTTGCCTGCCCTCGAGGACAAACCGGTCCTTCGCAAAAAGCCCTTGGTCTGGGTCTATTACAGCGCCCTCAACCAACGCCGGGTCGCCATGCGCGACGGGCCATGGAAGGTCTTGGCGAAATTGAGCATCGGCAAGCTCAAGACGATTGACTCTCGGAATGCGGACCAGGTCAAAGGGGCCACCTTGTCCGACTTCCAGGTGTTCGACCTTTCCAAGGACGTCCGGGAGAAGGAGGACTTGGCGAAAACCAACCCCGCGAAGTTGGCCGAGCTGAAGAAAAAACTGGAGGTTTATTATCGGGAACTGGTCGACGGTTCGCACGTCTGGGGCAAGTGAGCCCTTTTTGCCTGTTTCGATCGAATTTGGTCCAATCACCTTTCTGACGCACAATAGCGTTGATTTTTCCCGTCGAATCGGGTCATGAGGGGGGGTGCCTTTTTTTCCACTCATGCCCCCTCACCGTATCCTGATTTTAGCCATCGGCTTCTTCGGGTGGCTTGGGGCGTATGCTTTTGCGGATGGTCAAACCGAGGGGGTCTCCGAAGTCAAATTCCGCAGTTCGGCCGATGACAGTTTGCAATGGACCAAGTTTTTCGCGCCCTCTTCCAACGAACCCGTTCCTCTCGTTGTTGCTTTGCACACTTGGTCTTCCAATTGGAAGCAGTCCTCCCAAAAGCCGATCGAGGACTTTTGCGTGAAGAAAGGATGGGCTTACCTTCACCCGGATTTTCGGGGACCCAATCGCACCCCGCAAGCGACCGGTTCGGAACTGGTCATCGGGGATATCCTGAGTGCCGTCGAGTATGCCTGCAAGCAAACCAAGGTGGACAAGAAAAGAATTTTTCTGTTCGGGGCCTCGGGGGGCGGATACACCTCGCTGGTCATGGCGGGCAAGAGACCCAATTTGTGGGCGGGCGTATCGGCCTGGGTCCCGATTTCCGATTTACGGGCTTGGCACAAGGAGTGCAAGGCCAAGGGCCTGAAGTATGCCCGGGAGATCGAGCTTTCCTGCGGGGGCGCTCCGGGTTCCTCCCCCAAGGCGGACCAAGAATATGCGAAGCGTTCGCCACTCACCTTTTTGAAGAAAGCAAAACGGGTCAACTTGTCCATCAACGCCGGAATCCTCGACGGGCACAAGGGGAGCGTGCCCATCAGTCATTCTCTCCTCGCTTTTAACGAGGTGGCGGAGAAGAAAGACCGGTTGCGGGTCGAGGAAATTAACTACTTTACGGAGAAAGCCCAGGTGCCCACCGCACTGGTCCGTCCAATCAAGGATCCATCCTTCGGGAAGAAGGCACCTCTCTTTCGCAGAACCTCGGGGTCGGCCTCAGTAACGATTTTTCAGGGTGGGCACGAATGGGTGGCTCCGGTTGTTCTTGCTTGGTTGGAGGGCGAGAACAAACGAATCCTCGAAGATAGGAACAAATGAACGTCAGGAACGGAATACATGGATTGAACGGTCTTTTGCCAGCTTGCCGGAAGGCCTTGGCATGGACCGGGCTTTTGTTTACGGGCGTTTCGCCCGGAGCCCAATCCCATCCGAACGTTGTTTTCATTCTCGCGGACGACTTGGGGTACGGAGACGTCGCCTGCTATAACCCCGAGTCGAAAATCCCCACGCCCAATCTCGACCGGTTGGCCAAGGAGGGCATGCTTTTTACGGATGCTCACAGTCCGTCCACGGTTTGCACGCCCACCCGGTACAGCGTGCTCACCGGGCGCATGGCCTTTCGTCTCAATTACAAGGGGGTCTTTACCGGGGTGGGGGGACCCTGTCTGATTACCCCGGATCGCCTGACCCTGCCAGGCATGCTCCGCAAGAAGGGCTACGAGACGGCGATGTTCGGAAAGTGGCACGTCGGCATAACTGCTTATGATAAAGATGGAGCGCCTATTCATCAGAATGGACTGGAGGCGGTGAAAAGAATCGATTATGCACGGCCTTTGCGGGGCGGACCCGTGGACCGCGGATTCGATCATTTCTTTGGTACCGCAAGCTGTCCGACCACGGATTGGCTCTATGCCTACGTTGATGGGAATCGCATTCCCGTTCCGCCCACCCAAATCGTGGACCGGGGTCCTTTGCCCAAACATCCGTATTCCCGGGACAACCGGCCGGGCATGATCGCCCCGGATTTCGACCTCGAGGCGGTCGACCAGGTCTTTCTCAAGAAGAGTCTTGCGTTCCTCTACCGACACAAGAAGGAAAAACCGGACAAGCCCTTCTTCCTCTTTCATTCCATGCAGGCCGTTCATCTGCCCTCCTTTCCAAGCGAGAAATTCAAAGGCAAAACGGACTCGGGCCCCCATGGGGACTTCATTCACGAGATGGATCACGTGGTGGGAGAATTGACCAAGGCCCTCGAAAAACACGGCTTTGCCGAGGACACCTTGCTTGTCTTTTCCAGTGACAACGGACCGGAGGTGCCCACCGTCATCAACATGCGCAAGACCCACAAACATGACGGTTCCCGGCCTTGGCGGGGCGTGAAGCGCGACAATTGGGAAGGCGGGCACCGCGTCCCCATGCTGGTCCGTTGGCCCGGTCAGGTGATGGCGGGGAGCGTATCCGATCAAACCGTCTGCCTGACCGACTTGATGGCCACTTGCGCGAGTATCGTGGGCGCGAAGTTACCGGACGACGCGGCCGAGGACAGTTTTGATCTCTTGCCTATCTTTCTTGGCCAAGCGGACAAGCCGGTACGAGAGTTTACTTTGCACCAAACCATTAGCCTGGCGCTTGCCATCCGGCATGGCGATTGGAAGTACCTCGACCACAAAGGATCGGGCGGAAGCAATTACAGTCGGGATGGCGAATGGGGGCTCAAGCAATACGCTTTGTCCGAAAAAGCGCCGGAGGCCCCCGGTCAGTTGTACAACTTGAAGAACGATCCCGGAGAAACGGACAACTTATACTTCAAAAAGACTGACGTCAGGAAAGAATTAAAAGCCAAGCTCGAGGAGCTTAAAAAAAGCGGGAGGAGCGCCCCGAAGAGGTAAGCCTCTTTCTTTCGTTGCATGAACGACCGCTTTCTTTGGTTCTTGAGAATCCTCGTCGTGATTCAGTGCTTGGGCTACGCCGCCAAGTTGGTTGGCCCATCGTCGCTCAATTCCTTTCTCCTCGGTTCGATGGGCGATTCCTTCGTCACCAACCTTGACCGCTCCGTACAGCTCTTTCTTTGGTGCGCCGGCGGAATCCTCCCTGCTCTCGGCTTTTTGAAGCCCCCGGCTCGTTCTTGGGCCCGCCGACTTGACTTTGTGATTCTCGGATTGATTGCCGGATGGTCCTTTGTCTTGGCGGTCTTTTCCTGGCTTAACAATGCGGGGAATGCTTTCCATGCGACCGATCCCATCGGTCATGCGGTTCGCTTCGCCGTCCCCTTCGCTTTGATCCTTTTCACCGCCTTTCCCGGTCGCGACCAAGAATCCAGGATCGAGTGGGTTTTGCGATGGGGTGTGGCGGGAACGTTCACCGGTCACGGGCTCTGCGCCCTGTGGATGAAGCCCTCTTTTATCGATTTGATCGTAGGGACCCTGAATTGCTTTCTCGGGGACCCCGTCCTGACGGCGGGATCAACGGAAGCATTGGACGAGGCCTTTGCCGTCGCCGCATCCAGGCAAGCTTTCGCCGAGGCCGCCTTGCCTGTGATCGCCATTCAGGACTTCATTCTGGTTGCTCTCCTTCTTCTTCCTGGAAAGAGAATCAAAACCATCGCTCTATGGATGGCGGTGTGGGGATTCGTCACGGCCATGAGCCGGATGACGGCCTATGGTTGGGATCACTGGCACGACTTGGCCTTAAGAATTTGCAATGGAGGGATTCCCCTCTTTTTATGGGCTTACTGGAAATCTTTGGAATCCAAGAAAACTCCCTCATGAAAATAAAATCACTTGCTTTCGCTCTGCTTCTTTCCACACCCGTTGTTTCTTTCAAGCTCTTTTCGGAAACCCCTTGGCTGGATAAAGATTACGTTGAAAAGAGAATGGAGGGCATGGCCTCCGTCCAAGGTGGCGGACCGTCCCAATGGCGGGTGATCTGGACCAAGGAACCTTCGACCAAGGCTACCATTTCATGGACGACCGCCAAGAAGGGGAGCGCTCACAAGGTCCGTTACGGCATCCGTTCAACCGATCCGGGGGGATTTTCGAACGATCAGGAACCTCAGCGCAGCGATGCCTACTCGGGAGCAAACGGAGAATATTATCACCATGCGAGAATCAGTGGATTGAAGCCTTCCACAACTTATCACTTCGAGATTGAATCGGACGGCAAGAAATCCCCAGTCATGCACTTCACCACAGCCCCTTCGGACGACCGGGAATTCAGGCTTCTGTTCGGCGGGGATTCGCGCACCGGAATCGTTGCCCGGGGCCAAGTCAATTTGCTCATGGCCGACTTGTCTGAAAACGACGACCAATTGATCGCCTTTGCCCATGGAGGCGATTACATCGTGAGCGGGAAAAGTTGGAGTCAATGGTCCAAGTGGATGAGCCAGCACGAGTTGACGGTGACCAAGTCGGGCAAGGTACTCCCCCTTATTCCAACCCGGGGAAATCATGACGGTGGTCCTTTGTACGATGAAATCTTCGACACCCCGGGGGGCGAGGGAAAAAACTATTTTCACACCATGATTTCGCCCAAGGTGGCTCTCGTCACCTTGAACAGCGAGATCAGCGCCGGTGGCGAACAACAGGCTTGGTTGGCCCAAACTCTATTCGATTTGCGCCCCAAGGTCCGTTGGCTTTTGGCGGAGTACCACAGACCGGTCTGGCCTGCGGTGAAAGGTCCCGGGAAAGCAAAGAGTTTCTGGGTGCCCTTGTTTGAAAAATTCAACCTCGATTTGGTCGTTGAGTCGGATGGGCACGTGATCAAACGGACCGTGCCGATTCGCAATGAGAAAAAAGATCCAACGGGGATCGTTTACGTGGGCGAAGGCGGACTGGGCGTCCCTCAGCGCAAGCCCAAGTCCGACCGTTGGTACCTGCAGAAACCTGGCATGGCCGGTGCGGGGCATCACGTCATGAAGGTTGCCTTCGGAAAGACGAAGATGGATTACGAGGTCATTCTGCTCGACCGCAAACGGGCGGACGAACATCAGTTTTTGCCCCGATGACCAGGGTGCCGGACTTGTGAGCCATGAATAAGTCCGCCCTTGCCATTTTCGCTCATCCTGACGATATCGAGTTCGTGGCCGCAGGGACCCTGTTGCTTTTGGCCGAGGCCGAATACGACCTGCATTATTTTGTCGCCTGCTCGGGTAATTGCGGCTCGATGGATTTGGGACCCGAGGAAATTCGCACCGTCCGGGAGGCGGAAGCCCGCAAAGGGGCCGAGATCCTCGGCGCTACCTTTCATCCTTCCATTGTCGACGACCTCGAGCTCATCTACAATGTGGAGAACTTGCGAAAGGTAGCTGCCGTCGTGCGCCTGACCGAGCCCTCCATTGTGCTCACTCATTCGCCCGAGGACTATATGGAAGATCACGTGAATGCCTCGAGGCTTGCCGTCACGGCCGCCTTTGCCCGTGAGATGCCCAATTTCACTACCGATCCGATTGCCCGAGAAATGGAAGGAGAGGTGGCGGTTTACCATGCCATGCCCCATCAATTGATCGATCAGTTGCGCCAGCCCGTCGTTCCGGATTTCCTGATTGATACCGGCTCGGTTCACGAGACCAAACGGAAGGCTCTTGCTGCCCATGCCAGTCAGAAGGAGTGGCTCGACCGTACGCAGGGCATGGATTCTTACCTCCAAACCATGGACGAATTGTCTCTCGAGGTCGGAAAGTTTTCAGGGAAAAGCATGCAGGCGGAAGGATGGCGCAGGCATAGCCATATGGGCTTCAGCGCCCAGCCTGACTTTGATCCCTTGCAGGACGCCCTTGGTGCCTTCCGTCACTCCCTCGGGCAAACGAAAGAACAGTCCGATGCCTAGAAAACTTTCAAAAATTTCCCCTCTATGGTGGGACTACACGACCTTGGACGACGAACTTATTCAAGATGCAGCCAAGCTTAGTCAAAACGACCTTCTGCAACTGAATCGTCCCGGCTTCGAAATCGTTTTTTACGACACTCTGGAAGAATTCTACCTCGCCGAGGCCCTCGAATACGTTTCGGCTTGGAGGGAAGCCACGCCGGACAACCCGGTGGGCATTTGCGGTCCGATCGGACCGACCGAGCAGTTGCCTCTGGTTGCCCGGTTGGTCAATGAACTGGAGCTTGATCTGGGTGCGGCTCATTTCTGGGGAATGGACGAATGGATCGGGGAGGATGGCCGGGCGGTATCGACGGCTCATCCCTTGTCCTTCGAACGGGCGGACCGGGAACTGTGCTTCGATCGTTTCAAGAAACCAATCCCCGAGGAGAACCTCCATTTTCCCAACGAAAACGTCGAGGCCTTTGCCTCCACTTGGAAGGGCGTGCGTTGCAAGGTCATGCAGGGCGGGCAGGGCGACGTCAAACACTGGGCGTTCAACGATCCCTTGAAGAGGGAAGGGCCCTACCTTGACGAACCACTCGCTCCGGAGGAGTACCGCAAGCTTGGGACGAGAATCGTGGAGTTGCATCCCATCACCCTCTCCCAAAATGCGCGGACTTCAGGCGGTGGAAACCTTTCGCTCGTTCCGGACCGCGCCGTAACCGTGGGTCCGGTCGAAACCTGGCAAGCCGAACAAGTCTCCATTTGGCATGCCGGCACTCACGACAACCCTTTGGGTCAGCGACTGACTGCATTGATGATCTCCAAGGGATTGGCCGATTCGGCCGTCCCCATGTCCCTGCTTGCCGATCACCCGAAGGTCAAATTCAGTTACTTTCGCGGTGGATTGGGCGCGTGCTCGGTCGAAATGCACTGATCCAATCGGCGAGTGCAGTTTGTCCGGTCGGGGAGTTACTCCCCACTATGCTCCTTTACGATTTGTTTGATGGTTTGATAATCGGTTTTGCCCGTTCCCAACAGGGGCATTTCCCTAAGCTCGATAAGCTTCTTTAACTTGGACAAATTGCTGAACCCGGCCTTTTTGAGCAATTCGTTCGCCTCTTCCAGGTTTAGCTTGGCCGAGCTAAGCAGGAACAGTTCGGGACGCTTGTCTTCGGATTCAATTGCTTCGACGGCCAGAACCGCCCCGGACTCATCGGCGGGCCAGCGTTCGGACAGGGTGGATTCTATGGCCGGCAGACTGATCATTTCCCCGGCGATCTTAACGAAGCGTTTCAACCGGCCGGACAAAAACAGAGAGCCCTCTTCATTCAGGTAGCCCAAGTCTCCGGTATCGTACCAGCGTTGGTTTTCGATTTCCAGAAACGGATCCTTGTCGACTCCAACATATTGCCCGAAAACGTTTGGTCCATTCACCAGAATCAGTCCGCGTTCTCCGGTCTTGAGTTCTTCGTGACTGTCCAAATCGACGATCTTGATCTTGATACCCGGGAGGGGTTTGCCGACGCCTGCGGGGGGGGCGTCCGCCCGGTTGATCGTGATGACCGGGGCGCACTCGGTAATCCCATAGCCCTCGAGGATCAGTGCGTTGGGCAACCCGTTCACCAACTCAATCAGGCTGTCGGGCAACTTTTCAGCCCCCGTGACAAAGTGCTCGAGGCTGTCCAGTTGTCCGTCGCGCGCTCCCCTGAATACCCCGTTGATAAAGGTGGGCGTGCCGCACATCAAAGTAATGCCGTAGTAGTGGCAACCACGGGCAATGCGCCTGCCCTCGGTCGGGTTCGGATGGTAGGCGGCCTTTATGCCGCTTATCATCGGCAGTACGGTGGTGATCGTAAAACCGAAGGAATGAAACGGTGGAAGAAAGCCGTACAAGGTGGTGTTGGCATGAAAATCCAGGATCTCAACCGCCCCGCTTATGTTGCTGAGGATGTTTTTCTGAGAGAGGGGAACCCCTTTGGGGGCGGATTCCGAACCACTGGTAAACAATAGGACCGCAGGATCGTTCTCGCTGAGGTCAGCGAGTTCGAGCCGTTGCAAAAGGGCATCCGCGGATTTTCTCGATTGGAGCAAGGCGATCAACTTGTTTCCCCAGTTGATTTGCTCGTCTCTGATTTGCTCGAGAAAGACGAAGTTCTCTTCCACCTCTCCGAATTCGACGTTGTCCACTTTGTCGAGGAACTTGCTCGAGGTAATGATCACGTCCAGTTGCGCAACGGAACGAGCATGCTCGAGGTTCTTGCGGCCCACCGTCCAATTAAGCATGACCGGTACCTTCCCTGCGAGCAAAACCGCCATCACCGTGACGTTGGCCGTTACCGATGCCGGCAACATGATGCCTACGTGCTTGTTCTCGTACTCGCAGAACACCTTGGCGAGCAACAAAGCACGGAGCTTGAGTTGCGCCCCTGACAACACCCCCGCCATTTCATCGGCCACCGTCGAGTATTTGCCGATGCGGTCGCACTGTCTCAAAAAGCGTTCCTGTATGCTTTTCCCGTCCGGCAACCGGGGGAGGGGGCGGGTGGGGTCGATCCATTGGTTCGTAAGCTTCGCCTCCTCGGTTTGAACCTGTTTGTTGGTTCCGGATGCCAAGAGGATCACGTCGGCCAAGGTTCTGACTTCCGTGACTTCGACGTCGGAAACTTCGAATTCTTCATCCAACCAGATCAGCAGTTCGGCAATGGACAGGGAATCCATGCCCAGGTCATCGGCCAGACGATCGCCCGGAGACAAGTCTTTGCCCAAGTCAAAGGCTTGTCCGAAGGACTGGATGATTTCTTCTTTTTGTTTGTCCGGTACGTTCGACAAGTCTCCGACTTCCTCGGTTTCCCTGGTTTGGATCTCGGGGAGGTCCTTTCGCCAAAAGCTGTAGGAAACGAGGTTGAGCTCTTCTTCTCCGTGCTTGTTGTAAAAATCTTCCAGTCGTCGGTTGATCTCCAACGGGCTCATCTCGGCCTTCAAAGGTTGGTCCGGCAAACTGAATTCGATCTCCACTTGTCTTTTGGGGGCGAAGAAGATGAAATTCTTCAGGAGTACCCAAAACCCATGCAGGAAGGCTTCTTTGAGATCAGGCGTTCTGCCGTCGGTCTGAGCCGTTGAAAACGAACTGCCCCACAGTCCGCGCGTACGAACCAGAACGATCTGGACGTCACCGGTTGATTCCAGAGTTCTTTGCACGCCCGAGGCAGCACCCAATAATTCCAAGTTCGAGCGCATCAGTTTGCCGGACGGGTACATGAGGACGGAATCCCCCGCTTCCAAGGCATCGGATACCCCCGTGAGCGTTTCATCGATGCGCCTTTTTTTGTAAACCCCCGTTCCCGTCGTCATGTCGGGCATAGGGAAAGCCCGCATGATTTTCATGATCCTGTTGGCAAAGGGCATATGATAAAAGGTTTCGAGCACCACGGGCCTCGGTCGGTGCGATTTCCAAAGGCGAGCGCCAAGGATGATCGGATCCATCTCGGCCGGATGGTTCGGCAAAAACAAGGTTCCGCCTTTGCCTTGGGGAATTTCATCGAGCCCCATCGTTTTGATCCGATAGCGCAGACTCAGAAGCAAACCGATGGTCCGCGAAAGGGCAAAGCTCAGGAAAGGGTTCAACGAACCGGCCTTCAAAGCCAAAAGAAACAAAGGCAAGACTCCGACCGCAAGCAAGGCGGCAAGCAAAACGAACTGAGAGATCGCATCCATCCAACCCCGCAAGATGGAGAGACCGACGATGGCGCAAACCAGAAAGG
>JAYOII010000079.1:0-10686 GCA_038118685.1 Opitutia bacterium | reverse complement strand
CGAGCAAGGCATTGGAATCGTGAATGTAAGCGAGTTCGCCGGTAAGCAAATTACTTGGGTTTTGGGAGTCATGAGCGATTCCGAGGGCGGTTCCGAGAGTCCCGTCGATCCCGTTGACCCCACGGTTTCCGGAGAGAGTCCGCCCCAAGTCACTTCCTTTCCAAAACCATTCGAGATCACGGATGGGCATGCTGTTGGCCACCTGCAATTGGGCGTTTCGGGGTAAGTGAAGGGACAAGAGTCGGGCAAGTTTTCCCTCGAACCAATCGGACTCCTCACTGAAAAACAGATCGAGCTTGGTCTCGACTTGCTTTTCGGATTCAACCCACAGGCTGGTCCACTCTTTTTCACACTCGGAAAAGTCTAGCGTTGAGATCAACGGGAAATCGAGATCGTACGAAAGGCTTGGCGTTGTCAATGGATCGACGTTTTTGCCCCGTGGTTCGATGACTATCCGTGGGATATCCAATTCCCCTAGCCAATTGCGCAGAGTTTTGGAGGTAGGCAAGGGGCCAAGTTGGAGAATGGCGTCGGGTCGGGCTTTGGGACGGAAATCTTTGCTTCGGAGTAAATTTTCGAACCTGAGTATCCGGGTCGGGACGGTTGTTTCACGAAGAGGAGAAAGGGAGTCGCAAAGAATGGGCGGGCTCTCGGGATGATGCCATTTCGAGAAGGTCTCAAGAGGAGCGTTTTCCCCGGCAATAACGAGCAGTCGCTTCCCCGAACCGAGTTTTTTGACAATCTCTTCTGTTTTGGAAAAGACTTCTCCGGAAGGGGATTCTGAGAGATCGACCCTTTCAGGAAGGTCGATCTTCAATGGTTTCTCGTCTTGGTGTACCAAGGGCTCTCGAAAAGGGAAGTTCAGGTGAACGGGACCTGGGTTCCGCCCGGTGGTTTCGGTGTATGCCCGAACTATGATTTCCCTTAGATCTCCAAGGCTTTCCTCTGATTCGTCAGGTAGTTGAATTTGATGGAAGGTCCGTGCAAATGGGCCGAACAGTTTGGTTTGATCGATGGTTTGACCAGCCCCGCAATCCTGAAGCTCTGGGGGGCGGTCCGCAGAAAGCAAGAGAAGGGGTACTCCGGAGTGATCGGCCTCCGTCACCGCAGGGAACCAGTGGGTAGGGGCCGAACCGGAGGTGCAGATCAATGCGGCTGGCCTGCCTGTCCGCTTGCCAAGCCCAAGAGCGAAGAAGGCAGCGGTTCGCTCGTCAAGAATGGGAATGGTCCGAAGGCCGTTTAGGTTTTCGCATCCCAGGACGAGAGGAGTGGAACGGGAACCGGGAGAGAATACGACATGATTTACGCCAAGTTCAAACAAAGTTTTGGCCACGGCGTATCCCCATGCGCAGTTGGCTCTTGCGGTTGATTGGGGATCAGAGTTCATTCACCGGAAAGAGTCGTTTTCCCGGTGATTACTTCAAGCATGGCCTGGAGTTTCCAATCCGTCTCGATTTTCTCCTGTTCGGGAACGGATCCTTCGACCAAGCCGGCGCCGGCGTAAAGGGTGAGGGAGTCGGGCCTGATTTTTCCACAGCGAATGGGAACGATGAATTCTCCTCGCCCCTTGGAGTCCAGCCATCCCGTGACCCCGGAGTACCATCCTCTGGGGGAGCCCTCGAGCTTGCGGACGAGCGAAAGGGCGGACTTCCTTGGGGTTCCTCCCATGGCAGGCGTCGGGTGGAGGGCCGAAAGCGCGTCGAATGGGTGGACGCCTACAGGTAACTTGGCACGCAAGGGGGTTCTGATGTGTTGCAGATTCGCAAGCCTGAGCAAGCGTGATTTCCCCTCTTCAAAATCGTTCAGTCCAATGGACGACAGCCTTCTCTTGATGCTTTCGATGACCAACTGATGTTCACGCAAGTCCTTCTCTCTGCCGAGAAGGGTTTTTCCCCAATGAGCATCTTTTCCCGCGGAAAAGCCTCGTGGCGCGGAGCCTGCCAAGGCTTCGGTTTCGAGCGAAACCCCGGACGTCTTGGCCAAGGTTTCGGGGGTTGCCCCAACCATGATTCCCTGGCCGGGAGTAGACAGGCAGAAAGTGAAGCACTCGGGAAATCGTTCACGGAGGGCGTGAGCGATGTAAAAGGGACGCAATGGGCTGGAGGTAGCGTAAGCGAGTTTGCGGGCGAGAACTACTTTGGAGATTCCTCCTGCGTGGATTTGCTCGAGGGCTTGTCCTACTGCCCGCTCATAGTCGAATTCCTCGACGGGGTGGCCAAGCTTGACCAAGCCGGATCTCTTTGGCTTGGTGAAGTCGGGTCGCATACCCTTGATGCGTTTCACTGAATTGGCGAAATCCGCCGTGAGTCGTTCGGGATCGCTCTGGCCGTCGAGGCGGGCGTTCATGATAACGAAGTGCGATCCCCCTTTTCTCAGAACCTGCCAACGGGGAAGAAAAACCTGAAGAGACGGAAGAGAAGAGTCTTTGTCCTTTTCATCCTCAAAAGTCGCGGCCATGAAAAGAGTAGGGCCGGTCCCGGGATTGATATGGTCACCGGCAACGATGGTACGATTGAAGATCGAGTTCCCCCAAATCTTGGCCTGCTCGAATCGATTTGAACCATCGAAAGATGCTTCGGCGACAAACTCGGCGCAGGCGATGGAAAATTCGTTGGAAGGCTTCTCAAGGTAACAGATGGGTTCGTCCGCTTGGTGAATCTCTTCGAGAATGGCAAGGGGATCGGAGTAGGATGTCTCGATGGTGACCGAAACGAACAAGGGTTCGCGTGACAGAACTGCTCGTTCAGTCGCTTGCTTGAAAAAAGGAAGCAAGTCGGTTGACTCGTCGCAAAAGGACGGTGGTGGGTCAGTGAGTTCCGGATTCATTGCATTCAGGGTTAGTTTCCGGGCAAATGACCGGATCATACCCTCCGGGATGAAGAGGGTTGCACCGACTGATTCGAGCCAAGCTCAAGTAAATGGCCTTGATCAAATGAAAACGTTGGAAGCATTCCAAGGCGTATTCCGAGCAGGTGGGGTGGAACCGGCAGCGGGCGTATGGGCCTAAAATCAATTGTTTGAGGGGTGAGACCAATCGGTAGGCTCGAATCAACAAAGTGAAGGGGAGGGCGAGCAAGCTTCTCATCGGGCTGGCCTGTTGTTTGTGTTCCACATTTTTCAACTTACCCAAAGAAGATCAATGGGGCAAGAAGCGAGCGATGAAAGAGTTTGATTTCGGGATCTCCGGACTAGAACCGGAATCAGCTTTCGGTCCTTGCCTTGGGCAATGCCTTGGTTGAAATTTCCTCACCGACCTTGGCCATGAATTCTTCAAGCGGACAGGTTCCGTCCCAGTCCGGGTTGCTCCTCGAGCGAACGGAAACTTTTCCTTCGTCGATCTCGCGTTGGCCGAGGATAATCATATGCGGTATCTTGTCGGTTTCCGCTTTGCGGATCTTGGCCCCGAGTTTTCCGGACTGCTTGTCTATGCTTGCCCGAACGTTCTTTTTCTTCAACTTGGCGATGATTTCTTCGGCCTTTTCGACCAGATCGTCGTTCATGGGTAGAATCCGAACCTGCTCGGGTGCCAACCAAGTTGGAAAGTTTCCGGCGAAATGCTCGATCAGAACTCCGCAAAAGCGTTCCATCGATCCAAAGGGCGCGCGATGGATCATGACGGGCCTGTGGTCTTGGTTGTCGGATCCGACGTAGGAAAGATCGAATCGTTCGGGAAGGTTATAGTCGACTTGAACGGTGCCCAATTGCCATTCCCGGCCAATGACGTCCTTGACCACGAAATCGATTTTTGGCCCGTAAAAAGCGGCTTCTCCCAATTCTTCTTCATAATCGACCCCGAGAGTCTTGACGGCTTCCCTGAGGGCCGCCTCCGCCTTGTCCCAAGCTTCGGGATTCCCAACGTACTTGTCGGACTCGGGGTCGCGGAGGCTGACGCGTACCCTGTAGTCGTCCATTCCGAGAACGGAAAAGACGAGCTTGACCAGACCAAGGCAACCTTGGATTTCGTCCTGTAGTTGATCCTCCCGAATGAACAAGTGGGCGTCGTCTTGAGTAAAGCCGCGTACGCGGGTCATGCCGTTGAGTTCGCCTGACTGTTCCCAGCGATAGACGGTTCCGAATTCGGCAAGCCTTATGGGCAAGTCGCGATAAGAGCGCTGTTCGGACTTGTAGATGCGGATATGCATCGGGCAATTCATGGGTTTGAGCAGGTACCCGTCTATTTCTCCTTCATCCAACTTGTTTGACAAATCCGAGCAGGAACACCCTTCTTCCGCCAGTTCCGTCAAGCAGTCGCGGTGGATAATGGGAGGGTATTGGGAGTCTTGGTAATAGGGAAAGTGCCCGGAGGTCCGGTAGAGATCAAGCTTGCCCACGTGAGGGGTGAAGACTTGGGAGTATCCCTGCTTGTTGAGTTCCGCGGAAATGAAACTTTCCAGTTCCTGTCGGATGACGGCACCGTTGGGTTTCCAAAGAACGAGGCCTTGCCCGACCATCTCGTCGATATGAAAGAGTCCGAGTTCACGCCCGACGTTGCGGTGATCTCTCTTTTTTGCTTCCTCCAAGCGCTCGAGATGTTCTTTCAGTTCGTCCTTGGTGGCGAAGGCCGTTCCGTAAATGCGCTGGAGTTGCTTGTTTGCCGAATCTCCGCGGTGGTACGAACCTGCAACCTGAAGGAGCTTGAAGGCCTTGATTTTCTTGGTGTAGGAAACATGCGTTCCGGCGCAAAGATCGGAAAATTCGCCGTTTCGGTAAAAGGAGATTTCCTCGTCTTCGGGGATGTCATCGAGCCTCCCGAGTTTGTAGGTTTCCTGTCCCATTTCCTTGATCATTTTGATCGCCTCCTCGCGGGAAACTTCGATTTTCTCAAACCTCTGGTTTTCCTTGATGACTTTCTTCATCTCGGTCTCGATCGCTTCGAGAACCTCGGGCGTGAAGGGGATTTCCGAGTCGAAATCGTAGTAGAATCCGGATTCGGTGGGCGGGCCGATGTCCAATTGGGTGTCGGGGTACAAGCGAAGAACCGCGGTGGCGAGGACGTGAGCGGCGGAATGCCTGATTTCTTCCAATGGAGTCATTTCCTTCATGTTGGAACGAGTACTACTTTCGCAAGGTGGTTCCTGCAACGCCAAAGGAAGGAAGTCAGTCTTCGAAGTCGATATTGGGCCGCAACCATTTCATCGCTTCTGCCAGGGGCCAGCCTTTGCGGGAGGCATAATCCTCCACTTGATCCCTCCCCAAGGACCCGACGTTGAAGTACTGGGCATCGGGATGAGAGAAATAGAGTCCGGAGACAGAACATCCTGGATTCATGGCCCGCGACTCGGTCAGTTCGAGCCCGATTTGATCCTTTGCGCAAAGCAGGTCCCAAATCAGGTCCTTTTCGGTGTGATCGGGTTGGCAGGGGTAACCGGATGCGGGGCGAATACCCCGGTACCGTTCTTTGATCAGGGCATCGTTGTCCAAATTTTCGTCTTTGCCGAAACTCCACCATTCACGGATCTTCTTGTGGGTGTATTCGGCCATTGCCTCGGCAAACCGGTCCCCCAGAGCCTTCGTCATGATCGCATTATAATCATCGTTTTTATTCTCAAACTCCTTGGCGAGTGTATCGACACCTTCCCCTGCGTTGACCGCAAAGGCACCGATGTAGTCGGTTTTTCCACAGTCGAGGGGAGCCACGTAATCGGAAAGGCAAAATTGAGGTTTGTTTTTGAGGACCTGCTGTCTTCTGAGGAAGTGGAATGCGCCGAGTTTCTTGGTTCTTGCCTCGTCCTCGAAGACGTGTACGTCGTCCCCGGACGAGCCGGCCGGCCAAAGTCCGGCCACGGCCTCGCATTTGAAGAGGTTCTCTTCGATGATGCGGGCAAGAAGGATTTGAGCCTGTTCGTACAGCTTCTTGGCTTCTTCGCCAGTTTCTCCACGGTCGAAAATATCGGGGTATTGTCCATTGAGTTGCCAAGACCAGAAGAACGGGGACCAGTCGAAATAGGAAAGGACTTCGTCCAAATCCGCTTCGAGCTTGCGAACCCCCAACCGCTCCGAGGATGGCTTGGCAATCTCCTGATTCGGCCAATCGAAAACTTGGCCTTTTCGACGGGCTTCCTTCAGAGAAAGTAGAGAGCGTTCACCTCTTTGTTCGTGCTCGCGCTTTAGTTTTTGTTGTTTCTCTTGAAGCTTTCGGACGTATTCATCCTTCTTCTTTGGATTGGTGAGTTCGTTGCAAACGTTTACGACCAGCGAAGCATCCGGAACTTGAACGACGGGTTGGTCGTAGTGGGGGGCAATCTTGATGGCGGTGTGAGCTTTGCTGGTGGTGGCTCCCCCGATGAGCAAGGGGATGTCGAGACCCAGGTTTTGCATTTCCTTTGCGTTGTGAATCATTTCGTCGAGAGAGGGCGTAATGAGTCCGCTCAGACCAAGAACGTCGGCTCCATGTTCACGAACGGCCTCCAGAATCTTGTCACAGCTTACCATGACTCCAAGATCGATTACTTCCCAATTGTTGCAGGCGAGCACGACCCCGACGATGTTCTTTCCAATGTCATGGACGTCTCCCTTGACCGTTGCGATCACCATGGTCCCTTGCTTGTTTGCGCCCGAACCTTCTTTTTCGGCTTCCATGAAGGGTTCCAGGTAGGCAACGGCTTTTTTCATGACCCGGGCGCTTTTGACCACTTGGGGGAGAAACATTTTGCCTGAGCCGAAAAGGTCTCCGACTACTTTCATCCCATCCATGAGAGGGCCTTCGATCACCTCAAGAGGGCGGCCAAGCAATTGACGGGCTTCTTCGGCATCTTCCTCGGCAAAGTCTCCGATTCCTTTGACCAAAGCATGGGAAAGGCGCTCGCCGACGGGTTGGTTTCTCCAGGAAAGATCAGGTCCTTCGGATTTCCTGCGGGCAGATTGGTCCTTGATTTCTTCCGCATACTCAAGCAAACGGTCCCCTGCTTCGGGATCCTTGTTGAGAACCACTTCCTCGACTCGCTTTCGGAGTTCTGGCTCGACTTCGTCGTAGACGGCCAGCATTCCCGCATTGACGATGCCCATGTCGAGTCCGGCTTGGCACGCGTGGTAAAGGAAGCTCGCGTGCATGGCTTCTCGAACGAGGTTGTTGCCGCGAAAGGAAAAGGAGACGTTGCTGATTCCTCCGCTTGTCCGGGCATGCGGGCATCGGGCCTTGATTTCCCTGACCGCATCGATGAAGTCGATGCCGTAAGAATTGTGTTCGGACATGCCCGTGGCCAAGGTAAGAACGTTGGGGTCGAAAATGATGTCTTCGGGCGGGAACCCGACTTCCTTGACGAGGATTTCGTACGCCCTTTGGCAAATCCTCACTTTGTCGTCCAAGGTAGCGGCTTGACCCTTTTCGTCAAAGGCCATGACTACGACGGCGGCACCGTAGAGAAGTGCCAACCGCGCCTGCTCCTTGAATACTTCGGGGCCTTCCTTCAGGCTGATCGAGTTGATGATGCATTTGCCTTGAATTACCTTCAGTCCGGCTTCTATGACCGACCATTTCGAGCTATCGATCATAATCGGGACCCTTGAGATGTCGGGCTCCGAAACCACTAGGTTCAGGAAGCGGGTCATGCAAGCTTCGCCGTCCAGGAGGGCGGCATCAAAATTGACGTCGATCACGTTGGCTCCGTTTTCAACCTGCTGCTTTGCGATCTTGAGGGCTGATTCGTAATCTTCGCTCTCGATTAACTTTCGGAAACGGGGAGAACCGGTGACGTTTGTTCTTTCTCCGACCATGATCAGAGAAGTTGATTTGCCCTTCAGTTCAAAAGGTTCCAGGCCGCTTAATCGCAGAGCCGGGTCGATCTCGGGCGTTTTTCTCGGTTCGAATTGGGAAAGCTTCTCGGAAATCGCATGGATGTGTTCGGGCGTGGTCCCACAGCAACCGCCGGCCAAATTGAGCAACCCTTCTTCCGCGAAAACGGAGAGAGAGGAAGCGGTGTCTTCTGGTTTTTCGTCGTAACCGGTAGCCGACAGGGGGTTGGGTAAACCGGCGTTCGGATAGCAGTGAACGAAGCAATCGGCATTTTTTGACAAAGCCTGAAGGTAAGGACGCATGGCATCCGCTCCCAATGCGCAATTCAATCCCACTCCCATCGGCTTGGCGTGAGCTATGGAATTCCAACAGGCTTCGGTTGTTTGTCCTGAGAGCGTCCGACCGGATGCGTCGGTAATGGTGATGGACATGATGACGGGAATGCGTCGACCCAACGAATCAAAGTAATTCTCAATTGCGAAAATCGCCGCTTTGAGGTTGAGAGTGTCGAAAGTTGTTTCGGGCAGAAGCAGATCAACCCCGCCCTCGACAAGAGCCTTGGTCTGGGCAAAGTAGGCTTCCACGAGTTCATCGAAGTTAACGTTGCGCAAGGAGGGGTCGTTGACGTCCGGGGAGAGAGAAGCCGTTCGGTTCGTCGGGCCAATGGCTCCGGCCACGAAACGGGGACGGGAGGGATCTTTGGCCATGGCTTCGTCGGCTGCCTCCCTCGCCAGCTTGGCCGCGGCCCGATTGAGTTCGGGTACGATTTCCTCCAAGTTGTAATCGGCCATGGCGATACTCGTGGCGTTGAAGGTGTTGGTTTCGACCATGTCGCTCCCCGCGTCAAAATAGGCGCGGTGAATATTACGGATGATTTCCGGACGAGTAAGGCAAAGAAGGTCGTTGTTTCCTTTTAATTCAGTCGAGTGGTTCTTGAAATGATCTCCGCGGAAGTCCCCTTCTTCCAACTTCTCTTGCTGAATCATGGTTCCCATCGCCCCATCCATGATCAAGATGCGCTCGCGGGCGAGTTGCTCGAGGTTCTCCGATGTGGGCGGTGTTTTGGAAAAGTCTTTCATTAACGTATCATCATATCATGATATGTTGATGCGTTGTTTGCAAACCGAAAGAGCTTACGAATGCAACCTATTTGGGAAATACTGAATTGCTTTGCTTATTTTCCAGGAGTCGTTTATGGATCAATCTTTTTTCGGGACGTAGCGTAGTCTGGTTAGCGCGCCTGCTTTGGGAGCAGGAGGCCGAGAGTTCGAATCTCTCCGTCCCGACCATTTTTTTATTTTTTCTGATGCCCTCAAGTTCAAATCTTTGTAAATATGACTTGAGAGTTGTCAAAAATTTCGGTTTGGTGCAACACCCTGAGGGCGGTTGGTTTAAAAGGACATACAGTTCAAGGAAATTAGTGAACTTAAAATATGGGAATCGTTTGTGTGGCACATCGATCTACTATTATCTTTGTAAAGGTGAAACTTCGTCACTTCACTCGCTCAAGTCAGATGAAACGTGGTATTATCATTTTGGCTCTTCTGTTGTTTTACATCTTTTTAGCAAGGGCGTCTATGATTCAGTAGTTCTTGGTAGAAATTGGGAGGGCGGTGAAGTTCCTCAATACACTGTAATGGAGGGCACAGTCTTTGGAGCTGAGCTTACTTCTAATAGAGGGACTTTAATGAGTTGTTCAGTCTGCCCAGGGTTTTATCAAGATGATTTTCATTGGGCAAATCAAGCAGATCTGTTGATTGAGTTTCCAGATTATAAAGAAATAATTTATCGACTGACAAAAGACGCAGATACATAATGATCAAAACTGAAGATCACTTGTTTGCTGGGAGCTTGATTGTAAGTTGTAAAATACCGAATTATTTAGAATGGGTTAGAGATACGCTATTTGTACTAAACAAATATAAAAAAGAATTTAAATATTCTCATCTTATTGCCAATAGATGGGAAAATACCTATTTGCCTATTAATTTAGTTCCATCAGTAAAAATACCGATGAAAATGGCACGCGATCTGGTTAAGAAAAAGTGGAACCTTTCCACAGTCGCTCTTTTTGAACCATATCCGAAAAGAAGTGATTCTCTTCCTCCGTTTTGGTTTAATATTTCTAAGGCGGGAGAAAGTACGGGTATACATGATCATGCAAACCTAGCTTCTATTTCAGGGGTGGTTTATCTTAAATGCAAAAAAAACTCAGGCGATTTAATTTTTAAAAAAAAGGGAGTTCCTGATAAATTAATCGAGCCAAAAGTTGGTAATATGATTTTATTTCCTTCCTCTTTAAAGCACGGTGTACTCGAAAACAAATCTTTTGGAAATAGGATATCACTTGCTTTTAATCTATTTACGTTTCCGCTTACAAATTAAGAATGGTAAAGATTTCTACCATATATGACATTTTTCTTTATATTTTTTCACATTATTGTCTATTTACATTGTTTTTACCCAAAGCAAACACAATGATGACAAAGTTTTTCACTAGTGTAATTAAAAAAATTTATTTATTTGCCTGTTATGATTCAGCCAACTGATTCTTTTGAAGAAATTGATTCTGCCGTTGTTAGATTTGCCGGAGATTCCGGTGATGGTATGCAAACTGTGGGGGAACGCTTTACCGATAGTAGTGCTTTTGCCGGCAATGATATTGCTACGCTTCCAGATTTCCCTGCCGAGATTCGGGCACCTGCCGGTACGCTAGCTGGTGTATCTGGGTTTCAACTACAGTTTGGTAGTAGGAAGATTTTAACGCCGGGCGATGCTCCCGATGCACTAGTTGCGATGAATCCTGCTGCACTAAAGGCAAACATAGATGATTTACCCGAGGGAGGCATGCTTGTTGTCAATGTTGATTCATTTAAATCAATGAATCTTAAAAAAGCCGGGTATGAAAGTAACCCGTTGGATGATCAGGAATTTAGAAAGAAATACCATCTTGT
>JAYOII010000078.1:0-10751 GCA_038118685.1 Opitutia bacterium | reverse complement strand
TATTTACTCATCATTATATATCAAATTATTGAACTTTTCCCAATTCCCAATTTCGTCATGAAAACCTTACGCGCCATTACCTTTCCTGCTTTTCTTATATTCTCCCTTGCCGGAGCCAATGAAGATGCAAACAAAAACGTATTCACCCATTTAATCCGACCGGTTCTTGACGCAAAGTGCGTGCAGTGCCACGGGGCGGAAAAGGACAAGGGAAAGCTCCGCATGCACACCAAGGAGGACTTGCTCAAGGGGGGCAAGCAAGTTGGCTCGGACATCTTGATCAAGGGAAACTTTGAAGACAGCGAACTGATCTACCGCATTACTTTGCCAAAAGACGACGACGAAGCCATGCCCCCCTTCAAAGACGAGGATCATTACAACCCCGTCACAGCTCAAGAATTGCAGGTTATGAAATCCTGGATTAAGCTTGGTGCTTCGTTTGACTTGCTAGTCTCCGGACTTGACGAATCCAGCCAAAAAGCCGCGGCGCACGTGTTTGAAAACATGCCCAAAAAGATTCTCCCCGCATCCGTCAAGTTGCAACCTAAATTGCCTAGTGTCCCGCCCGCCGACCCAAAGGCCTTGGCCGACCTGCGAAAGATGGGCGTTCTCGCCATGCCTATCGCTCAAAACACCAATGCCATCTATGTCAACGCCTCTTACGCGGGCAAAGCTTTCGACGATCAAAAGCTCAAGCTTCTCGAACCACTCGCAAAACAATTGCTTTGGCTGAACCTCGCACGTACCGGGGTTACGGACAAGGGAATGGAGTCTCTGGGCAAGCTGACCATGCTCACGCGACTCCACTTGGAAAACACATCCCTCACGGATGCGGCCACTCCCCACATTTCGAAACTCAAGGAAATCGATTACCTGAACCTTTACGGCACCGGAGTTTCCGATGCTTCAGTCCCCAACCTTGCCAAGTTAAGGAAGCTTTCCAAGGTCTTTCTTTGGCAAACCAAATTCAGTGAAAAGGGGGCTGAGTCGCTGAAGAAAGGCTTTGTCGACGCCGCAAAGTTCAACTTGTTAAGCACCGAACAGAAGAAACTCAAGGCTTCTTTGGACCAGATCACGAAATCCGAGAACGCCAAGTTGGCAAAACTCGAAGAAAAGAAAAAGAACGCCGGAAATCAAACCAGCGACGAAAAGGCTATCAACCCCAAATGCCCCGTGTCGAACAAGGATTTGGACGACACAAAGAACTCGATTTTCGAGGGTCGAAAAATTGGTTTCTGTTGCGCCAAGTGCAAAGGAAAGTTTGATGGGAACCCGGAGTCCTTCAAATCCAAGATCAAGGACTTCAAGCCTTCCGACGCATTTGCAAAAGCCAGCGATGATCTTAAGAAGCAAGAAAGCGAATCATCGGCCAAGAAGGACGACGCCCAAACCAAAGTGAACAAAATCTCCGGAGAACTCAGGAAACTCGGACCGGAAGTGAACATGGGTTGGCAACAACCTTTGGCGGACAAAAAGTAAAGCTTTGGGGATTCGCTTCTCCCTATCGTATTTTTGAACTTACCCTTTTTACGAAGGCTCCTTATTTGGGTTCGGAGGAAAGTCTGGCTTTCATGCTTGGATTACAAGATAGTACGGAGAGTATGATCAAGATGCTGCCAATGGCCAAGCGAACCTTCATTGAAACGGACATATCTTCGATCTCTCCGAAAAAGTAAAGAGAGGCTAAAACTGCAAGAGGAACCACCGCATTGTTGAATGCGGCAAGAGTACCCGGGTTGCTGAGGGACGCCCCCTTGTTCCAAAGAAAAAAGCCTAACCCCGAAGCAACCAGCCCAAGATAGAGGATCGAACCCCATTGAGTCCAATGGCTCGGTAGTTCGGTCCAATCGGTAAAGATCAAGCTGAATACGAAAGCCAAAAGAACACCACCGACTGCGACTAAAGAGAAAACCTCACGATCATTGACGGTTTGATGCTGACGCTTCCAAGCACGATATGCGACTTGCCCATAAGCAAAGGAAAAACCCGAGAGTTGCATGAGGCCGAAACCGATCCACAAATCACCGCTAGGGATGGATTTTGCCCGAATCAAAGCAGCTCCCATTACCGACAGGCAGGCAGCAAGAAGAAAGGTTGGAGAAAGCTTGCGTTGCTTGAAATCATGAATGAGGACAACGTAAACGGGGGTCAGGATGGAAAAAAGGGCAACGAGATGAGAAGGCAGATACTGGAAGGCCTTCATGTAGCATGAGTACATCAGACCGAATTGGATGGCGCCGTAGGTCATGAGCTTCCCGCAGTCCTTACCGTCGATTTTACCGAAACGCAGAAAGGGGAGGAAAAGAACGGTGGCGCAGAAGAGACGAAGGGTGGCAACGAAGAAAGAATCAACCCCCGACAAGGCACTCCCAATCAGGCCAAAGGAAAAGGCCCACAAAAGGGAGACGATGGCGAGGTAGACCATAGCCTCGATCTAGGGGAAGAACCCTTACCAGCGATAGGTCCCGCCGAAGGAAAACTGGTCACCGCGGCCAGGCGTACCAGGTATATCCTGAAAATCTTCGTCCCAAGGTTTGTCGTAGGCGATAAAAAGTTCTAGATCTTTAATTTCAGGGGGATAATAACTCGCGGCCAAGTGGCTATAGGTCAATTGGTCAGGACCCTCGCGGATCAAGTTCTCACGCTGTTCGCGCCATTCGTTGTCGACACGTATTTGAACCAGATCAGATGGGTGCCAAATAACCCCGAGCGTGACTCTGTGTCTGGGGAAATTAAGAGCGTAAAAACTAGCATCAACAGCCGCGTCTTTATAGTCTTCTTCTTTTTCTAGATACGCATAACTTGCAATCGCCTTATAATCATCCCAAAGTCGCGTCACGAGTAATTCAAGTCCACTTGTATCGATATCCACGTGATTGGCGGAACGGCTGTTGGGCGTGCTGCTATGAAAAGTCCAATCAACGAGATCATTGTCGGATCTCTTGAAAATGGTACCATCCAATGTCCAGTTCAAGCGTTTCAAACTAAAGCCAGTCTCAAGGTTTTTGGATACACCTCTACCGAGATTTCTGTTACTTGCAAAAAGCCCCCCAGTTGAGCCACCAATGGCTCCGTAACCGAGAACTTGAGTAGCTTCCGAATAAGAAAAGTAGACATTTTCAGCATTACCTTGATTGTCACTTCTTAGCCAATTTATTTCAGCAATTGGAGAAACTTTTGATTGATCTCGGTTCGTGTCATCCCAAGAAGCGCCGGCCTTGAATAAAAAACTTTCTTCTTCATTTAGATCATAACGATATTCCGGCAAAAGAGATAGCTTGTAATATTGGCGAGTGGTACCAAAAGGGGCTTGATCAAGTCCACCAATAGAGGCTCCGCCCCAGATTGCATCAGTTTCGACGATCTCATCCGCAGTAAGCTGCAATGAATAGTTCAGAGAAATTCGCCCGCTAGCCGCGTGCCTCCCCGTAAGGGCGAAAGTACTTACTTCGGTAATATGATCGGCCAAATATGCATTAAGTTCAAAATGATCTGTATTGCGTCTAAAGAAAGCGCTCATCTCAAAGTTGTTGTCGCCACCGTAATTTTGAGTGTGATTCAGTGAAAAAAGTCGTGTGAGCAAATCTTCCGTTTCATGGTTATTGGGGTTAGCCGTATACATTCCTGGCCAGCCAAAAAACTTTTCCTGATAACCTGCAAACAAATCGGTTTGGGATTCGGGGCCAAGGAGTTGAACGCGCCCCGTCGTACGATCAAAGTCATGATCACCAAAGGGGATGCTGCCGTCACTCTCGGAACGCGAAGTTTCGAATTCCGCACCCAAAGTCCAATCCCCGGATTCACCATAGGGTGCCGTCCATGCATTGTGAAGCCGTTGGAAATTAAGATCGTGATCTCCAGCTCCAACCGTAATGCTGCCGCCTTGAGTCATCTTGCTCCAACTATATCCAACGGTGCCAACGCTACTGTTGAACCCAAGCAAGGCATTGGACGCCCCCGTATGGATAACCGGTTCGCTTAACATTTCCGGAGCAATAGGGAGTTCCGTTGTGTAATGACCGGTTTGGGGATCAAGCAGGGATGCGGCTCCCAGCCGAATTCCAGTGTTTTCAAAAGTTCCGCCTCTAATACTCAAGTCTCCCTGGGCTTCTGCCATGTTGCGGGACTGCATGTCGACTCGTGGGTCAAAGTCCAAATTGGAAATCGGGGACTCGTAGGTGGTTACGGGCCTAAGGTTGGCGGTTTTTTGACCTTCTACGCTCAATGCCGGAAGTTCTTCGCGTGACTGTTCACCCGGGCTGTTTCCGAGGTCATCCTTGGCAAAAACCGCACAGGAGACCAAAAGAGAAAAAAAAGAGAGCAAGGAGGATGTTTTTGAAATCATCCGATTACGTTAAACACGCCTTTGTAAGGGATTCAATCGTTAATTCAATCTGCTCAATGAATTAACATTCTTTCAAAATCGTTGTTTATTTTAAATGCTTGAGAACAAATCATGAGGGAGTAATTCTTTTCGCCGTGTCAACCGCATCCATGAAGTGACAAACCCACCGGAAGAGATCTTTTTTGCCGGAGGTTGCCTTTGGGGCGTACAAGAGTTCGTCCGACACCTGCCGGGAGTCATTTCCACGGAAGCCGGAAGAGCCAATGGCGCAAACGACACCACGCAGGGAAAATACGACGGTTATGCGGAATGCGTTCGTACCTTGTTTGATCCCGAAGTGGTTTCCATTGCCCAATTGATGGGATACTTTTTTGAAATTATCGATCCTTACAGTCTAAATAAGCAAGGGCCTGACGAGGGAGAAAAATACCGTACCGGGGTCTACAGTCGGGAGCAATCTCACCTGTCTGCGGCAAGCCGGTTTATAGAACAAAGAAAAGATGCGGCCCGCATAGTCGTTGAAATAAAGCCTTTGACCAACTACGTAAGGAGCGATGAGGAACATCAGGACCGATTGACCCTTCATCCGCAAGACCAGTGCCACCTCGCGCCCGAACTTCTCCACAAGTACAAAAAACTTCAAGTTAGGCTCCGTGGAAGGAATATTCAGTTGCCTAATTCACGAACTTGAAAAGGGTGGTGGGATGAATTCTACGGACAACGAAGTATTGTCGATCTTCAAGGAAACCAAAGCTCTTTTGGAGGGCCATTTCATTTTGCGCTCTGGCTTGCGAAGCGGTCATTTTTTCCAATGCGCTCAAGTTTGTCAGCATTTGGATAAAGTAACCCGGTTGGCCGAGTTGCTGATTGCCAAGATCGAAGACCTTAAACCCACCACCGTCGTCTCACCAGCCATGGGCGGTCTTGTCATCGGGCAGGAGGTCGCCCGTCAACTAAACTGTCGTTTCTTGTTTTTGGAAAAAGAAGACGACAGGTTGGTTATGAGAAGGAATTTTACATTAACGGAAACCGACCGAGTGCTGATTGTCGAAGACGTGGTTACCCGAGGAGGCCGAGTACGGGAAGCGCTCGACATAGTCAGCCAAACTCCATCCGTACTATGCGCAGTGGCCTGCTTGGTCGATCGCAGCACAGGGGACTTGGATTTTCAAACCACCTTCCAACCTCTTCTCAAGATGAATTTTCCCACTTACTCTCCGGATGATCTTCCAGATGAGCTAAAAGCCATACCCCCGATCAAGCCAGGAAGTTAAATTCGGCAATCGGAGTGGTTCAGGGAACTCGATAGGCCAAGTAGGTAAACTTGCCGCGAAACCAAATGTAAAACCGATTGATGCCCCGTTTGAGCCTGGATGCTGCCTCAGGAACAGTTGAAACGGGATAACCGTTGATTTCCACGAGAACAACGCCCTCCTTGAAAGTCTGAGCCTGACCCGTTGACTTCGTCACCACGATTCCACGCACGGTCGATGGAATCTTAAATTCATTGCGTTTGGCAGGGCTCAACGGTTCCAGCAGAATTCCCGGAATCGGCGAGGAAGAAGAATCCTGACGCAAATCCAAAGTGACGTAAAAGTCCATTTCCTTGCCATTTCGCAAAGCTTTGACAAGCACGCGCGTACCTGGTTGGGTTTGCGAAATGGCCACTCGAAGCTGATTGACGGAAGCAACTGACTTCCCTGCCGCTTTCACGATTACGTCGCGCGGTTTAAGGCCGGCCTGTTCGGCCGGACTGTTTGGCTCGACGCTATCAATGATCGCACCCTGAACGGTAGGACTCTCCTCGAGGCTAACCCCGAGAAAACCTCTTTTCAGACCACCGCCTTTGACCAGATCGCCCAAGACCTTCTTCACCATGTTGACCGGTATGGCCAAGCCAATGCCTATACTTGCGCCTGTTTGGGAAATGATTGCCGTGTTGATGCCTATGAGACGACCTTTGGCATCCAGAAGGGCTCCTCCCGAATTCCCACGATTGATGGCGGCATCCGTTTGGATGAAATTTTCGTAGCCACCTTCCTCCAAAACGCCCAACTCGGATTTTTTAGTCGCCGAAACGATGCCCATCGTAACCGTCATACCAATGCCCAATGGATTTCCCACCGCAAAAACGACGTCTCCGACTTCCATAAAATCACTGTTGGCCAGAGTAACGTGAGGGAGAGGTTCCGCTGCATCGATCTTCAGAACCGCGACGTCGGTGGAGCGATCAAACCCGATTATCTTGGCCTCGTATTCTTTCTTGTCGGACAATTTTACCGTTACCTCTTCGACTGGTTTTCCCGTGCGGGGATCGGTAATGACGTGAGCATTGGTAATGGTGTGCCCTTGGGGCGTAACAATGACCCCCGATCCGATACCGGCAGGAACCCTTTCTTCCTCGACCCGGGGTTGGTTGATCCGAGGCAAACCATAATAACGACGAAGAAAATCCTCAATTGGATCCGTTCCACCCGGATACAATCGACGGACGACCTGCTTGGTGGTAACCGCAACCACTGCGGGGGTTGCTTTTTTCAGGGTTCTCGAATAACTGACGATCGGGCTTGTTTGACTGCGGTCAAGTTTCGTTTCGTCATAGTTCAGACTGAATCCTTTGATTCCATCACTCTGCCCCATCAGGCCGTTACACAAAAAGGCCAAAACCAAAAAGAGGGAACTTATATTCAATCGGTTCATCAACTATAAAGGCGTACCCGAGAATACCTATTGTCTGGAAGCTCTCGAATTGCGTCTCATAGGCTCAAAAACCCTTGACTTGAAACAAGCTTGAGATGCTGCTGTTCGTGTGAGTACGTCGAATCGCCTCCCCGAGCAAAGGGGCCACGCTAAGACGCCTGATCGGAAGGCCATCGACTTCCATATCCACGGTATTCGTCGTAATAAGCTCGTCGAGAAATCCCTGATTGAGCCTATCCTTTCCGGTATCATTGAGAACACAATGGCTTACCAAAGCACTGACTTTCTCGGCCCCTCTTTCCTTCAAAAGATTGGCCGCCGCCGTGAGTGTTCCAGCGGTTTCGGTCATGTCGTCCACCAGGAGGATTTCCCTTCCTTCGACATCACCGACCAAGTTCATGGCTTCGACAGTGGAGGCACCCGTCCTTCGCTTGGCGACGAAACCAAGCGGGCAGCCCAAAACATCCGAATAAGCGCTTGCCATTTTCATACCTCCCACGTCGGGGGAAAAAATCGTCATGTTATCGGGATCCCTGTTCTTCAAATCCTCAAAAAAGACGGGGGATGCGTACAGGTGATCAACGGGGATGTCAAAAAAACCCTGAATTTGCTGGGCGTGCAGATCCATCGTAAGAATACGGTTCGCCCCGGCGGCCACCAAAAGATTTGCCACAAGCTTGGAAGTAATGGGAACACGGGGTTGATCTTTTCGATCCTGACGAGCATAGCCAAAAAAAGGAAGGACTGCCGTTACGCGGGCCGCTGAGGCTCTTTTGGCCGCATCAATCATGATGAGCAACTCCATCATGTGTTGGTTGGCCGGAGGGGAGGTCGATTGGATAAGAAATACGTCGGCTCCCCTGATATTCTCATTGAACCTCACGAAACTTTCGCTGTCCGGAAAAGTCGTGACCAAGGCGTCCCCAATGTCGATTTCAAGGTATTGACAAATTTCTCGGGCCAGTGGATTGTTCGAATTCCCACTGAAGATTTTTAGGCTCGTTTCCTCCTGCATAATCAAGACTTACTTGTTGTCCGAGTCCTCCGCAAACCTATTGAATAACTCGGGTAATTTTCTTTGCAAAACCGAAATTCTCTGAGCTAATTGGAAGGGCAGGGCAGGGTTCCCCTTCATAAAAGCTCCAGCCTCAACGTCCTTGGTTATGCCTGCCTGCCCGGCAATCTTGGCCCCTTTACCCACTTTGAGGTGACCGGCAAAACCTGCCTGCCCACCCACTACCACGTGATCTTCAAAGCGAACGCTGCCACTAATGCCCACCTGGGCGACAATCAGGCAACCCTTGCCGATTTGAACATTATGTCCGATCTGCACCAGGTTGTCTATCTTTGTACCCGCCCCTATGCGAGTCTCATCGAAACGAGCTCGGTCAATGCAGGTATTCGCTCCGATTTCGACGTCTTCCTCAACAACAACAAGACCCAGATGTGGTACTTTTTCATGACTATCTCCGACCTGCTCGAAGCCGTACCCCTCCGAGCCAATGACCACCCCCGCGTTTAAAATCACCCGATCCCCAATCAAGCACCTGGACAGGATCTTGACCCCTGGATCAATCCGACAAGACTCTCCGATTCGTGCATGATCCCCCAAGTGACAATGAGAACCGATTACAGAATTGGCGCCTATGGAAACATGGCTTCCAACAAAGGAAAAAGGCCCGATGAAAACGCCCTCGGCAATCTTGGCTTCGGAATGGACGAAGGCCGTTTCATGAATCCCGGGAGAAGGAGCAGGTGAAATTCTTTCCTCCAAAAAACGACAAATTTCGGCCAACCCCCTCGAGGGTTCTTTGACCCGGACAAAAAGTTGGTTTTCCTTGGGTTGCCCGTGGTAATCTTCAGGCAACAAAACCACGGAAGCCGAAGTCAAGGGAACCTGGGACTTATATTTTGAATTCCCAAGAAAGGAAAGATCTTCTTCTCTCGCCGTATCCAAGGAAGAAATACCCTTGATTTCGGTGACAGACGTACTGCCTTCCACCACTGCGCCCGGAATCAGGGGAAGAACTTCATCGAGGGTCAGGCTTACGTTCATTTATTCCCGAATCCCCCCTCCGGCAAATTCAATTCTTCTTTGCGGAGGCGTTCAAGGTAACGATCACCTCCTCGGTGACGTTGAACTTGTCGCCGACGTAAAACACGCCCAATTGAGTCTCCGATGAGTTCAAAACGATGTCTATACCCTTGACTCCAGCTACCTTTTGAACTGCCGCCCGAATGTCCGCCAAATGCTCAACCAATAGATTTCTTTGCCTCTGAGCAATCGTGGCTTTGGTCCTCTTGTCATAGGCAACCATGTCGTCTTGCTTTACTTTGGCCTCCTTTACCTTCTCCTGATACTTGGCTTTCAAGGCCGGACTTTCCAGGTTCGGGTTTCTCAGCTTTTCCTCCATTTCCTTCAACTCGTTTACGATTTTCTCAAGCTCCGCTCGAAAGATTTGGAGTTCTTCCATGGCAATTTTCTTGGACTTGTCCAAGCGCTCCCGGGCATCCTTTACCTTTTGGTATCCATCGAAGACTTTCTGGACGTCCACTACCGCAACTTTTTGGGCATAAGAAAAGGTAGTAAGAAAAAGGAACGCACAAACGGCGAGGAGGTGGCTGTATTTGATCATTGTCGGTTGGTTGGATTGGTAGCTGATTTAAAAACGGGTCCCGCCGGAAAAATGAAACTGGGGAGATCCTCCCGTATCGGAGGGATCGCTGATAGGAAAGCCCAAATCAAGTCGCAAAGGCATTCCCATTACCATGATCCGCAAACCTAGACCCCAATTGTCATGCCATCCCTGCAGTCTGTCTCCTGGAATAAATTTGAAATCGCCCGTCCGCAAGAAGCCCCCGTCGTAGAAAAAAGCAAAGCGCAACGGATCCGCCACTTTGAACGTGTACTCCGCACTGAGGTAACTGTAAGAGTTCCCACCAGAAGGTTCACTTGCCAATGAGTCTTGAGGGCCTGCTTCGCGGTAATCCCAACCTCTGAGGTTATAAGGTCCGCCAAGAAAAAATTTCTCGAAAAAAGGAACGTCCGAATCCTTGCCGTCAAACCGACCCAAGGTGCCCGTCCGACCACTGAGCGTCAAAACCTGTTCCATCGCATCGAAGGTCTGGAAAAAACGCGCTCCCTGAAGCTCGAACCTTCCGTAATCGGCATCTCCGCCAAAAGGTCCTCCGGCAAATTCCTTGCGCAAGGTGACGATACTGCCTTCGGAGGGGAAAAGTATACTGTCCCGCGTATCACGCGTTAGGCTGAACCCGAGCTTGGATATGGTAAGGTCCTCCTCTTTGATAAAGCTCGGTCGGGAAGGGCTGGAACTCAAGTCATCGATCACCACGTCTTCCAAGCGGTAGAACAAGCGGCCTTCGACCAATTCGAACAAACGCTTTCTGAAATAGATTTCGAAACCAGCCCGCAGTTCATCGTAATAAGAACTATAATAATCCGATTTCTGGCGGAACAATTCGAAACCTGCAGCCACCCTTCGATTCAGAAACCATGGTTCCTCCAAAGCAAGAACCGCTTCATTGCTGCGGGCGCCGAGCTTGAGACGCAACCTGAATTTTTGACCATCCCCCTGTAATCGATGAGGAGAGCGCCAACGCATGAGGTCAAAATTGCCTTGGCGAAATTCGGCAAACATCATGGCTTTTTCAAGCGTACTGAAACCAACCCCGAAAGATACGTGCC
>JAYOII010000077.1:10130-10786 GCA_038118685.1 Opitutia bacterium | reverse complement strand
GGCTTTGAAAATTCTGGGTGCCTGCCATCGTGAATCGTTGGTCCAAAAGGTGAACGTCGCCATTGTGGTCGTAGGCATGGATGGGCGTATTCTTGCCAGTTCCAAAAGTGAAAAAATGGATCCGGGACTCTATGACTTCGCCAAATACAAAGCTCAGACTTCCTGCTTCAAAGGGGTTGCCACTGAAGAATTGCCCGCCCGAAACGGCCAGGCATTGGAAATCATGGACATCGGTAGTTTAAAAGTCATTCGAGGCGTGCAGGGGGGAATTCCTCTTTATTACCAAGGGCACGTCGTAGGCGCAATCGGGGTAAGTGGCGCCATGCCGGAAACAGACAAAACCATAGCTTTGAAGGGCATCGAAGGCTTCAAGGAATTCGAATCTCGTAAATAATTACAAGCATTCTACCAAAGCCTTTTTGCCAATCCAGTTTCGGTCGGGAGTGATTCGGCATAATTAATCTTGCAGGGTGGGGTGCCCCCGCTTCGCATTTCGTCGTCCCTTCTGAAAAGATTTTTCGCAAGAAGGGTTCGAAGGTGCTTACTTGATCCAAAGATTGATCACCAAGAAATAAACGACGAAAAGAGACAAGATGGTCGCGGCGATTATCTTTTTTTGCTTGGACTCTCTGCTGAGTGCTCCGAGTCTTTCGTCC
>JAYOII010000077.1:0-10120 GCA_038118685.1 Opitutia bacterium | reverse complement strand
CTTTTATACAGCCTTGCATTGCCTGCCAAACCAATTTCGGACGGGATGGTCGAGATTCTGAGTTTGTGTGCGTTTTTCATGCTCATGAATTCCAATGTTGAGCGGATTCTCTTGATCTGGGAGATCAGCACACCGATTGAAAGGAGTTTACCGAGTCTAGTGAATTTGCACCGAATGTTTCTCGATAAGTCTTGGGAATGTCCGCTCAAATAATTCCTTCTAGTTTGTGGGCGGACAGGCTTGTTTAGCCTTGAGGGAAAAGCTGCCCGCTTCGGTGCGTTCTACTCTTGAACTCCTTAATTTCAAAGGGTCTTGGAGTTGGCTTTTCGAAGCGGGGTGAGTGAAACGTTATGTCAAACAATCTAAAAGTTCAGCTTTGGGCAGAAAGGTGAATGATTGATAAAAAAATAATCGTCTTCATTATGTCCTAATTGTTTTTTTTAAGCCTATTAGACGGGAAATATTTTTTTAATTTCTTAACTTGAACCAAAGTACTTGTCTTGAGTGTAAACGTACACTTTACGTGTTTGCTGTCCAAACTAAATCAGTTGCGACCGATCTCTTTCACGCATGATAGCCTCTTTGAAGGCTTTTTTTCGAAATCCCGGGTTCCTGTCCCTCTTTTCGAAAGGTTGTTTTCCCGTGTTCGGGTAATCCCTGCATGAAGAAGAAATCCAAGCCTTTTTCCAAAACATCCAAGTCATCCATTCCCAAGCCTGCTCGCCCCGTCGCCAACCTTGAGGTTTCTTCCGAGCAAACTGGTTCGAATTTCTCTGATTCTGCAAAAGTGAGTAAGCGTGACGAACGAATAGGCAGGTATGCCTTTTCATTCTTCACTATCTTCATCTTCGTCGGCGGGGCCCTTTGCGGTGCTTACTTCTTGTCCGATGCGTTTGAGAACTCCTCCCGGCGACAGGACTCTCCGGAATTCATCGTTCCCGCCCGTCCCGTTCTTGCGTATTCCCAACCCGAAGATTTTTATCCGGCTTCCGAGTTTCGCAAACAATCGGCGATTTTCATCGGCTGCCAAAAAAACCTTCTCCTTGATCCTCAACTCTATGGAGACATTGCCAAGGCGATTGATCGGAAAGTTCCTCTTTTTGGCGTTGTGAGCACCGAGGTCGAAGCTCAAACCGGTGTCAAGTTAATGAAGGATTTTGGGCTTCCTCCCGATGCCATGCGTTTTATCGTTTTGCCTTCCAATTCAATGTGGATCCGTGATTATGCCCCTTTGGTCCTTCGCTACGACAACGATCGGGCGGTCATGGTTGATGCCAAGTACAACACGCGAACGATGGGGGACGATCGCAAACAGGACGATTTCATGGGCTTGGAATTGGCTCGTTTGCTTGGATTGTCCGTTCGTTCCGTACCCCTTCTACTCGAGGGAGGCAACCTCATCAGCAATGGGGACGGACTTTTGCTGACTTCGGCCAAAACTTTGGACGTCAATTTGAAAGCCGAATTCACCCAAAAACAATTGATGGGGATGTTTTTCGACTACTTCGGAATCCATACCGTTTACACGGTCGGAGCACTCTTCGACGAACCCAACGGACACACTGACATGTTCATGACCATGGTTGCCAAAGACCTTGCGATTATCGGGGAAATTGATCCTTCGGAGGACCCGGAAAACAGCGCCAGGCTCGACGAAAACGCCGAATTCGTAGCCTCGCTCAACACTTCGTCCGGTCCGATCAAAGTAAAGAGGATTCCGATGCCTCCGAAGTGGGGGCAGGATTGGCGTTCTTACACCAACATCATTTTGGCCAACGGAGTTTTGCTCATGCCTTCGTTCAGCGACGTTGACCCTGCTATCGAAGATCGAGCGGAACAGGTCTATCGTTCGGCTCTGCCGAACTGGGAGGTCAAGCGCATCAATTGCGACAAATTGGTCAAGCTTCACGGTCAACTGCATTGCATCAGTTACAATGTTCCTCATTTTGGTTCGATGGAGGGCGTCATCAGGAAATCTTATCCAAAGATTACCAACGCGGAGTTGTAGGGAAGCTTGCTTGGTGGGGTTGCCCTCTCTGCATCATTCCTCTCCCTTGCCGCAAAAAACCGCTTGCTCGAGGGCGCTATTTAAAAAGAGTGACTTAAAGCTTTAAGTCCTCTTGGTCGGCATCCTTGACGCAGCGAAAACCGGTGTGGTTGCTCGGGGCCAGCGATTCCGAATGGTGGCGGGCCGCCGGGCGGTAGCGCAGACAATAGTCGAAATGACAAAGAAACGAGCCTCCTTTGGTCACGTGAAGGAACATGAGTTCGCTGACCCCCGCTTGTGGCAGCGGACAGGTGCCGGTTGCTCGAAATTGCTCAAGTTCGATCTGCGTGATCGGCGATTCGGGCCCCTTTGGATTCGAGTGAGGGTCTTGGAGAAACTGTTTGTAGTAGGCCGGGTGATAGAAGTCGCTGCAAATTTCCCAGACGTTTCCCGCCATGTCGTGAAGTCCGTATTCATTGGGAGGGAAGGAGCCTACCGGGGCCGTATACAGATAGCCGTCCTGAGCAGTGTTTCGCGCCGGAAACCTTCCCTGGAAACAGTTCGCCATCCATTTGCCGTTTGGTTTTGATTCGTCTCCCCAAATGAACATTTTGCCCTCCGCTCCGCCGCGGGCGGCCATTTCCCATTCCGCTTCGGTAGGGAGCCGTTTGCCTGCCCACTCGGCATAAGCTTTGGCGTCGTCCGCGTTCACGCAAACAACAGGGTGATCCATGCGGTTCTTGATCGACGATCCTTCGCCGTTGGGGCGTTTCCAACAGGCTCCTTTGCGATAGGCCCACCAATGCCAAGGGTCGTTCGAATCCCGTGGGTTTATGTTTTGGGGTGGTGGGGCGAAAATGGTTGCCCCGGGGACGAGTTGTTCCGGAGGGGCATTGGGAAAAACTTCCTTGCTGAGGGGCTTTTCGGCAAACGTCACGTAACCGGTGGCGTCGACGAATTCCTTGAACTGAGCATTGGTCACTTCGTACTTGTCTATCCAAAAGCTCGAAACCTCAACCCGGTGAGCCGGACCTTCTTCAGGATAGAAATCACCGTTCCCCGGTGGTTTGTCGTTTCCCCGGAGATAACTTCCGCCTCTGAGCAAAACCATCCCGTCCTCTTCTTTGACTTTTGCGGGAGGAGGGGGGAGGGGTTTGCCGGGACTCGAAGAGGAATGGTCCGGTTGCTTGGAGCAAGATGCGAAGAGCAGGGCAGTCGCAAGCCCCTTCAAGCAAAGGAGTCGTCCGTTCACGTCAAGTGCTCGAGGATGCTGAAGCGAAATGCGGCCTGTTTGGCGATAGATTGATCAGGGAGATCGATTGGGACCTCATTCGATCAGCATTTCCTTGGCCGACTTGCCTTGCGGAATCATGGGCATGACGTGCTCGGAATAGGGGACGATGATTTCGAGCAGGAAGGGTTCGTCGGTCTCGAGCATCTCTCGTATTCCATCACGCAAATCTTCGCGCTTGGTCACCCGCCGGGCTTTGACGCCGAAGCCCTCGCACATCTTGACGTAGTCCGGGTAGATCGCATCCAAGTTGTCCGGTCCGCCGAGGTTTTCCGGATCGCAAAGGATGGTGTGTCCACGCACGCTTTCGTAAAACCGGTCTTCCCACTGCATGACCATCCCGAGGTGCTGGTTGTTCAAGAGAAGGCACTTGGCGTTGATCTTTTCGATCTTGGCGGTGGCAAGTTCCTGAACGTTCATAAGGAAGGAGCCGTCCCCGTCGATATCGATGACTTCCTTGTCCGGACGGGCGACCTTGACTCCGACGGCCGCCGGATAGCCAAAGCCCATCGTCCCCAGTCCAAGTGAGGAAATATAGGTGCGTGGTTCCTTGTATTTGTAGTACTGGGCGGCCCACATCTGATGCTGGCCGACTCCGGTCGTTATGATGGCTTCGCCTTTGGACTCCTCGTAGAGCGCCTCGATTGCTTCCTGGCCCGTGACGTGTTCGCCCTTGGTGTACTTGAAAGGATGTTCTTTCTTCCAACCGTCGATGGTTTCCAACCAAGAGGAAAGATCGGGTTTTTCGAAGCCGTTCTCCTTGATCAGTTCGCACATCCTGCGAAGGGCGTACTTCACGTCGGTGCGGATGGGGAAATGGGCGTGCACGTTCTTGTTGTGCTCGGATTTGTCGACGTCGAAATGAATGACGTAGGCCTCCTGGGCGTACTTGTCGACTTTGCCGGTAATTCGGTCGTCGAAGCGCGCTCCGGCGCAAAGCAGAAGGTCGCTCTCGCAAACGGCCCAATTTCCGGCCACCGTTCCATGCATTCCGTACCAATAGCAGGATTGCGGGTGGTCGGGATCGAATACCCCCAATCCCATAAGGGTGTGGGCGACGGGGAGGCCAGTCAGTTCGGCGAATTCCTTGAGCTCTTCGTGGGCTTCGGCCGAAATGATTCCGCCCCCTGTGTACAAAACCGGCTTCTTGGCCTTGCTGATCAGGTTGAGGACTTCGGTGAGTTCGTCGTCGGTGGCCTTGGGGGTATCGAGCTTGTAGCCGTCGATGTCCTGGACTTCGGCGGGAAAAAAAGGTTCGAAGACTTTCAGCTGAACGTCTTTGGGGATATCAATCACGACCGGACCGGGGCGCCCCGATTCAGCCAAATAAAAAGCTTCCTTGACGACGCGGGGAAGGTCTTCGGCGGTCAGCACCAAGTAGCTGTGCTTGACGATGGGGAGAGTCATTCCGAAAAAGTCGGTTTCCTGAAAAGCGCTCTTTCCAATGAATTGCTGGTAAACTTGGCCCGTGATGGCGACAAGCGGAATGCTGTCCATGTAGGCGTCGGCGATGCAGGTGACCAAATTGGTGGCCCCGGGACCCGATGTCGCCATGCACACGCCGGCTTTGCCGGTTGCCCGGGCATAGCCGTGGGCCATGAACCCTCCGCCTTGTTCCTGACGGGGCAGAATGGTCCGGATCTTTTCGGACTTGGTCAGGGATTGGTGCAATTCCATGGATGCTCCGCCCGGGTAGGCGAACACCACCTCCACGCCCTCGCGCTCAAGAGCGTGGACGAGAACGTCTGCCCCTTTCATGGCGGGGCCAAGCTCGCCTTTTGCTTCGGGATCGTGTTGGGTAATGGATTGCGGATTCATGATGATTTATGGATTGGACCATTCAAAATGCCAAAAAACTTGTTGTTTTTCAAGGGGAAAGGAAAAGACGAAGGCATGGGGCATTCTCGTCCTTGTCGGTCGCTTGTTCCGCAGCTGCCTTTTCTCATTGCCAACGGATTCTCTCTCTCTTCGCCTTCAGATCCTGAGGACATCGAGAATTAGGCGTGAGACCGACCTCCTCAGATCAACTCCCGTAAATCCTCGACGCCGAGCGAGAGGTTGGCGGCTTCCGATTCCTCGAAGACTTGCTCGAGCAGTTTGCGTTTGCCTTGCTGGAGGCCGAGCACCCGTTCCTCCACCGTTCCCGAGGTGATCAGCTTGTAAACGGTGACTTGTTTGTCCTGACCGATGCGGTGGGCCCGGTCGCTGGCTTGAGCCTCGGCGGCGGGGTTCCACCAGGGGTCGAAGTGCACGACGACGTCCGCTCCGGTCAAGTTCAGTCCGGTTCCTCCGGCCTTGAGCGAGATCAGGAACACGGGGACGGATTCGTCTTCCTGAAAACGATCGACCTGGGCCATGCGGTCCTTGGAGGATCCGTCGAGGTAGCAAAAGGGCAGGGAGGCGGCTTCGAGCTCCGCTTTGAGAAGTTGAAGGACTTGCACGAATTGGGAAAAGACGAGCATGCGGTGGTTGCCTTCCAAGCAGGTGTAAAGGAGTTCGCGAAAGGCATTGAGCTTGGCCGATTGATCGGCGGGGAAGCTTTCTTGGAGCAGGCGGGGATCGCAACAGGTCTGGCGCAAGCGGAGGAGTTGAGTGAGGGTCTTCATGCGCATCGCGCCTTCGCTCGCTCCCGCATCGGCCAGTTTGTCCAGCTCGGTTTCGGCGGAGCGCCTGACTTCGTCGTAGCAGGCGGCTTGTTCCTCGGTTAGATCGAGGTAGAGAACTTGTTCGATCTTTTCGGGGAGTTCGGGCGCGACTTCCGTTTTTCTGCGGCGCAGGAGATAGGGGGCGGCTTCCTTGAGGATGCGTTGTTCGTGCCAAATGCGTTCGTCTCCGCGTGAGGTGGAAGGGAGCTCGGGTCGGGCTCCGGGAAGGAGAAATTCAAGCAGGGAGAGAAGGTCGGATACGCTGTTCTCGATCGGGGTGCCGGTGAGCAAGACCCGGCCGTCCGAGGAGAGGGAGGACATGGCTTGGGCGTTCTGGGTCTTGCGGTTTTTGAGGTGCTGAGCTTCGTCTCCGATCACGCAGAGGAAGGGAATCGGTTCGAAGTGTTTGATGTCGCGCACGAGGGTGCCGTAAGAGGTGATGACGAGGTCGGTTTTGCCGAGGGCGGTCGATTCCTCGGTCCGGTCGGGTCCGTGGTGAACGAGGACGGAAAAATCGGGACAGAATCGTTGGGCTTCTCGTTTCCAGTTCTCAAGCAGGGTGGCGGGGCAAACCACGAGGGAGGTCTTGGCAAAGCGTTGTTCTTTGCTCAGCGCGGTCAGCAAGCCGAGGGCCTGGACGGTCTTCCCGAGTCCCATCTCGTCGGCGAGAATGCCTCCGAGTCCGTTGCGAAAGAGGTGAAGGAGCCAGGCCACGCCGGTCTTTTGATAGGGCCGGAGGATGGATTCGAGGCTTTTGTCGAGGCTCGGGGAGGGGAGGGCGGATAGATCGCGCAGGGCGGCGCTCCGTTTTTTCCATTGGGCGGGTGGTTGGAAGCGGGGATCGGCTTCCAGAAGGAAATCCTCCACGGAGGGCGCTTGAAATTTTTCCACCCGATGGCTGGCCCGCGCGAGGAGGAGGGCGTCTGGGTTCCCCGAGATGCGTTTTTGGAGTTCCGTAGCTTGCTCGCGTAGTTCGCGGGTAAGCAAATAGACTTTTTGACCATGACGGACATGGTTCTGCCCGGTGGCGAGGGCATGGTCGAGTTCGTCGGGGGGAACGTCCCCGGCTTCGATGCGGACCTCGACTTCCGCTCCGTCCTCGGATTCGGTTGCCGAAGTCCGGAGCTCGGCCCGCTTGATGCCGGAGGTGAGTTTTCGGAAGTTGTCGGTGAATTCAGCTTCGTGGTTGAGCTCAAGTTCTTTCTGATGGGTAGCGAGAAAGTCGAGAACCTTGGATGGGTCGCGCAACCACCACCAATGACGATGGTTTCGGTCGCGCAGAAAATTCCATTCGCGCATCAAGCGCAGGACTTCTTTGTACCTGGGGTGCTCGGAGGAGGGCAGGATGAGGCGCAGGTATTCGGTCGAGCCTTCGACTTCGATGGGGGGGCCTTCGTATTCGGGTTCCTCGAAAAGGGGGTCGGGTTCGTCTTCGGGTTCGTTCCTGATTTCGCGAACGGGTCGGGGACGTTCGGCTTGGGGTAGGGGGATGAAGTCACTCACCCCGAGGAGCTCGCCGCTTGCCCATTCGATGGCCTGTTCCGGATCGTTGACCAGGTAAAAGCAGGGAACTTCGTGGAGCAGTTTGAGAAGTTCCCCGGCTTGGGTGAGGTCGAGTTGAACGAAGGAGGAAAGGGTTCCGCCACACCATTGGGAGAGGGCAAAGAGGGAGGATCGTTCGGAATCGGAGAGTTCGCCGAAGTCTGCGTGATCGGCTTTCTCAGGGGGGATGCGTTGGCCTTCCTCGTCCTCGAGTTCGATCTTGGCCGGAATGGCGTTTCTTTGAACGCACCCGGCCAGGGTGGGGGGCAAGAGAATGCGTAGCCTCACGGGGCGGACTCTTAAGAGAACGAGATCGACCGGATGGCCTCGCTCAGGTCTTTCCCGGCAGGGGCTCCGCCCATTGCGAAGTCGGGCTTGCCTCCGCCTTTGCCACCTAGTTTCCCGGCGAGTTCACCGAGGTGCTTGCCGGCTTGGTGTCCGGCTTCGACGGCTTCGTCCGAGCAAATGCAAACCATGGCGCATTTTCCGTTGGATTCGCTGGCCAGCAAGACCACGGAGGGGGCCGCCCGTTTGTTGACTTGGGCGGCGAGGGAACGGAGGTCATTGGGAGAAAGGTCGGGTACGACGGCCTTGATGAGGCGGAGATCGCCTGCTTGTTCGGCCTCTTCGATGAGTTTGTCGGCCAGTCCGGCTTGTCCTTTTTGCTCGAAGGATTTCAGCTTCTTGTCGAGTTCCTTGGTTTTGGTCTGCATCTGGGTGATGCGTTCGGTCAGTTCATGGGGCTTGCAGGCAAGTTGACGAGTCAACTCATTGATCCGGGCGATCCGCTCGTCGGCCCATTGGTAGGCGGAGAGACCGGCCACGGCTTCGATCCGGCGGGTGCCTGCGGCAATGGCGGATTCGCTGACGATCCGCAGGGAACCGATCTCCCCGGCCGAGGATACGTGGGTGCCTCCGCAAAGTTCCTTGCTCCATCCGCCGAGGTCGACCACCCGCACGGTTTCGCCGTACTTGTCGCCGAAGAAAGCGATGACGTCGTCCGGTTTTTCGGAAAAAGGCGTTTCGTAGGCTTCGAGGGGATCGTTCAGGAGGAGCTTCTCGTTGGCTATCCGTTCGATTTCGGAAAGCTGCTCGGGTTTGACTCCTTCGAAATGGGAAAAGTCAAAGCGGAAGCGGTCGGGTTCCACGAGCGAGCCGGCTTGGCGGATGTGATCGCCCAGCACTTCGCGAAGGGCCCAGTGCAAGACGTGGGTTGCGGTGTGGTGCCGTTGGATGGCTTTTCTGCGCTCAAGATCTACGTTGAGGATGGCTTTTTGCCCTGCGAAATCGATCTTCTCCGGCTTGGATTTGAGCTGATGCAAAAAACGCCCGGACGAATCCTTGAGCACGTTCTCGATGACGAGGGTCCGGTCGGCTACGAAGACCGATCCGGAGTCTCCGGTTTGCCCTCCCATCTCGGCATAAAAAGGAGTTTGGTCGAGTACGAGGAAGGCGTTTTCGTCTTGCTCGACAAGATCGATACAGGAGGCGGCGAAGCCTTGCAGGTTGGCTGGGTCGTAACCGACGAAGACGGTCGCGTCGGCCCCTTCGGAATCCTCGCTGACCAAGATATCGACCGATTTGTGGGCTTCGCGGGCTCGTTTGCGCTGCTTTTCCATTTCGGCCCCGAAGGCGTCCCCGTCGACGGTGAGGCTCCGTTCGCGGGCCATCAATTCGGTCAGGTCGAGCGGAAAGCCATAGGTGTCGTAAAGCTTGAAAGCGAATTCGCCCGAGAGGACGTCCCCTTCCTTCAGCGCATCGGCTTCGCGGGCGAAGAGTTCGATTCCGCGGTCAAGGGTCTTGTTGAAGGATTCCTCTTCCGAGCGGAGGGTTTTTTCGATGAGTTCGGCCCGTTCTCCGAGTTCGGGAAAGGTTTCCTTCATCTGTTCGATCAGGGAGGGTGCGAGTCGGTGAAAGAAGGGGTCGGAAAAGCCGAGGGCGCGCCCGTAGCGTATGCCCCGCCGCAAGATTCGACGCAAGACGTAATTGCGGTCGCTGTTGCCGGGCAGAATACCGTCCGCAATCGAGAAGCAAAGGGCTCGCAGGTGATCCCCGATGACGCGGAAAGCAATGTCGATTTCCTCTTGCTCGTTGGCCGGTTTGCCATCTGCGGGTAGGGTGGAGGCGTAGGTTTTTCCGGAGAGCTCGCCGAGTTTGGAAAAGATGGGGGAAAAGACGTCGGTATCGTAATTGGATACGGGTTTTGAGAAATCGCTGAAGCCGTTGGTCGTTTGCATGACGGCGGCGACTCGCTCGAAGCCCATGCCGGTATCGACGTGCTGAGCGGAGAGGGGGGTGAAATTTCCGTTGCGGTCCGCGTTGAACTGGATGAAGACGAGGTTCCAGATCTCGATGCAAAGATGGGAGTCGGCGTTGACGAGCTTGCCTTCGCTTCGGCCGTCGGGGGTGAGGTCGAGGTGGAGCTCGCTGCAGGGTCCGCAGGGGCCCGTTTCGCCCATCATCCAAAAATTGTCCTGCTTGTTTCCCATGACGACGTGGATGGCGGGATCGAGTCCGGCTTTCTCGAAGATTCCCGTCCAAATGGCATGCGCTTCCTCGTCGAATTCGGCAGGGTCGCCTTCTCCGGGTTTGTAAACGGTCGCGTAGAGCCGTTCGGGCGGGAATTTCCAAACGTCGACGAGTAGTTCCCAACTC
>JAYOII010000076.1:0-10792 GCA_038118685.1 Opitutia bacterium | reverse complement strand
AGCAGGTAAGCGCTTTACACGAAGCGCATCGCAAGGCAGAGGAAGCGAAGGAACGCAACAAAGACGACACAGGCTTTCAGGATGCCCTTGCCAAACAAAGGGAAGCCTTGACTGCGATGGAAAAGGCTTTCGGCCAAGCGAGGGATTTCGCAAACAGGCACAAAGGGGAAATGGACAAGTATGCGAAGCTCGTCGAATCTTCGACCCAGAGCCTGACCGCGGCCACTCAGGCCCTCGCCATGGCAAGCCAAGCTCTGGCCCAGGCTCAGGCAAAGTCTCAAGCAAGCGACAAGTCGCTCAAGAACGCGACCTCTCTTCACGCCCAAGCCAAGACAGCCAGGGATCAGGCTCAAGCTTCTTTGGATTCGAGCAGGAAAGCGTTGGCCGCAGCGAGGGAGGCACTGAAAGGCCCGAACGCCGAACTTGATAAGGCGAAAAGAAACTTCGAGGCGTCCTCCCAAGACGTTTCCCGTTGGCAAGCCGAGTTAGTCAACGTCGAGCGCCACGTCGAGCTCAACAACCTACGTGGACTCGAATCGGAACTTGGCGAACTCAAGGACCTTCTCACCGAAGCGGAGGGCTTCAGAAACTCGGCCATGCAGGCCGTTCAAGCGGCGAGCGAGTCCCTTAGGTTGGTGCCCGAAAAGATCGCCCAAGCGGAAAAGTTGGTTCAGGACAAGCAGGGCAAAGTAAAAAGCCTGGAAACCAACAAGAGCGCAATCGTCGAAGCCAAGGAGAAGAAAACGGCCTTTATCAAGAACGTCGATCAGTTGGCGCTTCTGGCCAAGAAAGAAGCCGAAGCCAAGCAAGACAATTCCGTCCTTGCTCAGGCGAATGCCAAGTTCGAAGAAACCATCGCCCTTCTGAAGCAGGATCTTTCCAATACGGAAAATCAAATTGCATCCAAACAGCAGGAACTAGTGGCAGCGGAAAACGCCGTGAGTGTGGCAAAGAAAGGGGTCGAAACGGCAATGAAACTGCGCGAAAGCGCCCCGAAAGTTCTTGCCGAAAAGGAGCTGGCCTTGGCCGAAGCCAAGAAAAAGCACGAAGAAAACAAGGTCGCTTTCGACATTTTCAAGAAAAAGGTGGATCAACAATCCGCCCTGACTCAAACTCTACTCAAAAAGTACTTGGACGCCTTGCCGAAATAAACGGCCTTAATTGAAGCGACCGAGGAGTTTGTTCATCTCCAGGCCCAAGATACTTCCCGGGCCAAGGTCGAGAACCTTCCGTTTCTTCAAGAAGTCGATTGCATCCATTGCCCGGTCTCGTTGGTTTGCATCGATCAGGGCGCGGACATAGGGCCGAATGAGCCCGTAGAACAATTCCCCGCCCGCAGTTTTCTCGAAGTCCTTGACCATCCTCTCGTAACTTTTCTCCGCTTCGGTCCATTTCTTGTCCTCGACTTTCGCCATTAGCTGTTCGGCTCCCTCGGAAATCGCAAGGTCGAACCTTCCCGACCGATTCTGTCGGACAATGAGGGTTCTGATCTTTTCAGCCTCCCTCGGATTGCCCATTTCGTCATAAACTTCGGCCAATTTTTTCTGGCCCTCGATTTTCAAATCAACGGTATTGGAAAAAGCCTTCAACCACTTGACCCAAAAATTTTTCTTTTCCCTCAGGTCCTTCTCTTCGTTTTCAATCCACTCCGCTTCCTTTTTCCAAACCTCGACGTAAGTCGGGTGCAAAGTTCGGGCCCGGACAAGGGACTCCCTGTAGAACGGAGCATCACGGTTGACCAAGGCCCAGGCAAAATAATCCACCGCCTTGCCCCGGAAGCCGCTCAAGTTTTTTTCTCCCCGGGCAAGGGCGCCCAACTCGTCGTCGGTTATCTGTTTCCATAATTGGGGATCGATCGCATTGCCCACCGGATAGTTTTGATTCTCGTAACGACCGCAATCCGTTTCCCATCGCCCCGGGTTTTTCAAAAAACCAAACCAAGCATGCCCACCGCCACTGCCCTGCCCCACAAAGGTCAAGGTGGGGATTCCCTTTGCCTTGCCAACCATGGAACTGAAGTAGGCTTGATCGACGCAAATGCCCCCTTTGGAACGGATCGACTCGAGGGAATATTTCCCATGAGGCCAACTGAAAACCGATGCCTTGAGACGAGGATGATCGTATTGGATCGATGAGAAGATCTTGTCGAAACCCGAGCGACGGAAAGATTCGCTTTCTCTCGCCCACTCGAGCTCGCTCGTCGTCAGAGGGTGGTCGATCACGAACTTGAGTTCGGTCACCGACAATTGACTCGGATCGTATTCGAGCTTGCGCGAGGAGTGAGCCTTGACCATGTCGGCAAAGCGCTCGGATGGCGAAGAGAGAGAAACCATAACGTCCTTCTTGGGCACTTGATGGTGTGGCCAATTCCGGGGAAAAGGTTGATCGAATACGACTGCATAGGCGGAGGCAAGCGATGCGTATTTTTCGATTTTGTCGGGATGCTTGGAGGCCACGGAGAGAAAAATGGCGAGAGCCCGCGGTTGATTGTCTTCGGGATGAAGGGCCTTGAGAAAAGATTTTTGAAGGTCATGGTTCTTGCCAATGGAGACAAAGGCTTGCTCCATTTCCGGAGAAGATGCGCCCGAAGGTATCTCAAGGAAAAGGTTCACCCAACGCCAATGATCGAACCAGTGAAAAAAATCACGACCTTCCCTCGCCGACCTAAGCTTCTTGTCGCCCCAAGTCCCCCTCAAATCCACGAGGAGTTTTTCCGAGCCTTTCTTCCATTCTTCCCTGGAGGCGTACCGCTCCCACCACTGAGCAATGACCTGAGGGCTCCAAATCGGCAAACCTCCCTGAGCATTCGAAACCGCAACCGGTGAGGAGGGTATCGAACCCCTGCTTGGGAGGGTGCTCTTTTGGGACCAGGCTGTCCTGACGTACTGCTGATCCTTTGGGGAAAGAAGGCCCAAGGGAAAGGCGAATTTCCTCGCATCACTTCGTTCGATCGTCACCTTTGTTCCGTCGAATCCAAGCATGCGGGCCTGAATCTCGACTCCCGTGGAGGAAACCCAGGTTCTTTCGGGGAAAGATTGAGCAATACAAGAAGAACCAAGCCCAAGCAAAAGCAGGAATTTAAATATGTCTTTCAAACCCATAGGGGAATTTTACGAACTGTAGGATTCAAAAGCCATTATAAAGATTCGGATAAATCGTAACGAGTAAAAATAGGCCAAGGGTTGCCTTGAAAGCGGAGGGTGATGCCGCCATCAGAAGGAAAGACTCAGCTTTCCCGGAATCTCAGGGAAAACCAGTTCGTGGCTCTCCCTCGACAAGGAAACTTACAAGGACCAACCCTTGCGATACTTTCTGCGGACGAACCTCTCGGCTTCTCTTACGCTCGGTTTCATCGACGGACCGTCCCAGTCGATCTTTTGACCGGTCCGCACGGCCAAGTTGCCCAACAAAACGGTCTCCGTAAACGGACCGGCAAGAGCGAAATTGGAAAGAGGAGTTCCCCTTCCTTTGATTCCATCGATCCACTCGACGTGATTGGCGTCCTGGGTGGAAAGGCCGTCCTGCTCGACGCGGGCAACGCTTTGCGGAGTCGACTGCTCGATTTGTTTCACTTCATCGGCGTCACGCCCGATAATCTTCCATTTCGTGGAACGCCGGTTGAAAACCATGGCTCCCTTGTCACCGACCAGGACCGACTCGTATCCTCTGAGATCCTGTCCGTCGGCGACGTCCCCAGGGGGCATGTTCGCTTTACCGTCCCTCCTTCCGTCGTACCAGGTCATGGTGACCGGCGGGTTGGATCCCCGGGCGGGAAACTGGTATTGGATGACCGACCAGTTCGGGCCGGAAACCTCTGAATTCCCACCCTGCTCGGCCTCCACGGACAAGGGGTATTTCAAATCCAACGCCCAATAAGGCATGTCCATGATGTGACAGGCCATGTCCCCCAGGGCTCCGGTTCCGTAATCCCACCAACCGCGCCACTTGAAAGGAACGTATTTGGAACTGTAGGGAACCTTGGGCGCCGGGCCGAGCCAGAGATCCCAGTCAAGCCCTTCGGGAATCTTCTCTTTCGGAGGACGTTCGGCCAATCCTTGAGGCCAAATTGGACGGTTGGTCCAAACGTGCACTTCCGAAACCTTCCCGACAATGCCGGCCCGAACCAATTCCACCGCTCTGCGAATGGGCTCTCCGCAATGGGCCTGGTTGCCCATCTGGGTGATCAGTTTGTTCTTGGCCGCCGCCTCAGTCAGAACCCGGGCTTCGTGAATGGAATGGGTCAAGGGCTTCTGACAGTAGACGTGCTTGCCCAAGTCCATGGCGGCCATGGCGGCCACGGCATGAATGTGATCAGGGGCGCTTATGGTGACGGCGTCAATGTCCTTTTGCTTGTCGAGCATTTCCCGGAAATCCGAATAGACCTTGGCTTTGGAAAAGGCCTTGATGCTTTTGGCGCCTCTTGCCGGATCGACGTCGCAAAGAGCCACGACGTTCGAACCAGCCTTTGCGGCGCTCGCCACGTCGGCCGTACCCTTGCCCCCTACCCCGATCCCGGCTACGTTGATACGCTCGTTGGCTCCCCATGCTCGGGAGGGTAAGAATTGAAAAGCAAAGGCGGATGAGGAAGCTCCGAGAAATTGTCTTCTTGAAAAGTTTTTCATTGCAAGGGTTGGTGAAAGGCACGTGTGAAAAAGTCGATCTAAGGTTGGAATCACCTCCTTGGCAACCATGATATGAGTGGGGCGGAACTTGACTTTGAGCGGGCAGTCGCGATTAATGTATGAGATGGTTCCAATGTACCGTGATCGCCCCTTTTTACGTTTTGCCATTTTTTGGATCGGCATGCTTCTTGCCGGATCCGGCATCGGCAAGGACGATAATTCCACCACGCTCTCCGAACTCGATTTGGCCAAGCGGGACGCGGAGGACTTCGCCAAGCTTGCCAAATTGGTCAAACCCTCCGTGGTGGTCATCGAAAGCGTCGACCGTTTGGGAAGAGAGGGCGGTCGGGGAACCGGCTTCGTTGTCGCCAAGAACGGTGTCATTGCGACCAACTTTCACGTCATCGGCGAACATCGAGACTTCGCCATTCGCTTTGCCGACGGCAAGACTTTCCGCCCCCAAAGCATCTTGGCCGTCGACCGGGAACGGGATCTCGCCTTGGTCAAGATCGATGCAAAGGATTTGCCGACCCTCGAACTGGGCGATTCAAACAAAATCGATCCCGGACAGGCGATCTTCTCCTTGGGCAACCCGCTCGGATACAGCCACAGCGTCAGTCGGGGCGTGGTGGCGGCGATCCGCGAACTGGAGGACGGGGACGGAAGGCCAATGGTGCAAGTCGCCATCCCGATCGAACCCGGAAGCAGCGGGAGCCCGACCCTCGATTTGGACGGCAGGGTCATCGCAATCCTCGCCATCAAATCAGGCGGCGCGATGGGATTCGGCATCCCCTCCAACGCTTTGCAGGATCTCCTGACGAAACAAAATCCGATTCCCATGAAAAAATGGCTCACCATCGGGGCCTTGGATGACTTGGAGTGGAAATCGACAATGGGAGGATCCTGGAAGCAAAGAGCGGGAGTCATAACGGCCAGCGGATTGGGTTCGGGCTTTGGGGGGAGAATGCTCTGCCTCTCGCAGATGCCCGTTCACGAGGTTCCCCATGAGCTCGAGGTGGAAGTCAAACTGGAGGATGAAAGCGGGGCGGCCGGATTGGTTTTTCACGGTGACGGGAAAGACGCTCACTATGGATTCTACCCGACCAACGGCGCCCTCCGCTTGACCCGATTCGAAGGACCGAACGTATTTTCCTGGACCATCCTCAAAACCTTGGAGTCGGATGCCTACCGGCCCGGTGAATGGAACCGCTTGCGCGTTCGTCTGGAGAAAGAAGGAAGAATCATTTGCTCGGTCAATGGCCAAGTCCTGATCGATCTCGTGGACCAGTCCCTCAAGGATGGAAGAATCGGGCTATGCAAGTTCCGTGCTCCCTCCGCTGAATTCAGAAAATTCCGTCATTCCAAACGGTTTGCCCAATCTTCCATCCCGCCTGCCCTAGTCCAAAAAATCCGCCGGCTTTCGGGATCGCTGAACGAGGACTCGACCCTCCGAAAAAAGGACTTTGATGACCTGGTCGATCAAGGACCAATGGCTTCGCAGGCTCTCCTTGACCACGCGATCGGATTGGAAAGAAAAGCCGAACGCGTGAGGAAATTATCCGAGGAAATCCGCGAGCGCATCGTCATTGCCGAGCTAGCCTCTTCCCTCGCTCATGAGGACGAACGCTCGGTCGACCTGCTCAAATCGGCCCTCTTGATCGCCCGGTTGGACAATGAAGATTTTGATCTCGAGTCCTACCTGAGAAAGACGGAACGAATGGCCGAGAAGATCAGGGGTGGTTTTCCCGAAAAGGCCAGCGGTGAAGAAAAGCTCAAATCGCTCGTTTTTCAGCTCTTTGAGGAAATGGGGTTTCATGGCAGCACGCTGGACTACGATCATCGTTCCAACAGCTATTTGAACGAGGTCATAGACGACCGGGAAGGACTCCCCATCACCCTTTCGGTTCTTTTTATCGAGCTGGCCAACCGACTGGACCTTCCGGTAAGCGGTCTTGGTCTGCCCGGGCACTTCATCGCGATGTACCGCGAACCCACGCTCAAGAACTCGGACATGAAAGGAAAGGAAATTCTCGTCGACCCATTCGGCGGAAAGATCGTTTCGCGCAAGGATGCGGCGGATTTGACCGGTTACCGATTGACCGATGACGATTTCGAACCCGCCCCCAAAAAAGCAATCATCAGCCGAATGCTGCGTAACTTGATTCGCTCCGCCGAGCAAGACCGCGATTCCAAAGCCCGCCTGAGATACCTGGACGCCCTTCTTGCCATCAATCCAAAAGACAACTACATGCGGGCCATGCGGGCCATGATCCTTTATGCCGAAGGTCGTTTCGCAAGGGCGCTCGAGGATATCGACCGCTTGATCAAGGAAAATCCGGACAGTCCGGAAACCGCTCCCCTTTTGGAAATAAGGGATCGCTTGCTCGAACAAAGCTCTCCGGAACCCTGACCGGTCTAGCGGGAATCCGGAACCGGACCGCTATTCCAGGTCATCCTCGTCAAACCCCTCCCCCGTTGCCCCGTCGGGACCCATTGAAAAAAGCCGGTAACCTGGTTCGCCATCCTCCCTCGGGTACTCGTAAACATACTCGTTCCCCCATGGATCGATAAAGGAAACGTCTTTCTCGAGAGTCTTGGACAGCCAAAGAATGAGCGATTTTCCGTCGTTGTGGGTAAAGTCGGGAATTTCACCGACGTCATAAGAAGAAGGATCGTATCCGAAAAGGTTGGGTGGAACCAAGGGGGCGTACGGCGGAATTTCCAGCGTCCCCCTTTCGTTATGGAATCCCGCCAAGGAAAGAAACAGGCATTCCCCGGGCGTACAGATTTTCTTTGGGCAAGTCGGATATCCGTCGTATTTGGAGCGGTAGTCGATCAAGGCTGTCTTGAGCGCCTTGATTTCGATTTTCGCGCGATCGCGGTTCTGCCTTTCCGCGACGTACCAAAAACCATTGATCGAAAGAGCGACCAGGATTCCGATTATGGTCAAAACGATGAGCAACTCAATAAGCGTAAAACCCCCGTTGGTTTTCATACCACGACTTTTCCCCACCCCAATTCAATCAAAACTTCGCGCACCCCCTTCAAATCATCGTCTTCGAGCGCCATGCGCTTGTATTTCTCATCTTTCACCACCGCCTCTTTGAGAAACTCCATGCATTCGGGCAGATTGTCGAGAACGCAAGCGTAGCAGGCCAAGTTGTATCTAATGAGCGAACTGTCTTCATGAACAGTCAAACCCTTGAGCAAAATTTCTCTGGCGCTCTCGATCGAATCACAACGCCTCGTCGCATAGGCGTCGGAAACCCACCAATCGGCTTCATCGGGAAATTCCTGCCTCAAGCCCCGGGCAATTTCCTGCGCAAAACCCCAGTTTTCCTGTTCTTGCCGGATGGCCAAAAGCAGCATCCTTGCGTTTTTGTACCATGGATCCTCCTTGGGCAAAGCCCTCAGTTCGCGCTCCGCCTCGTCAAACATCTCAAGGGCAAAATAACCCGATGCTCTTCCCCAATGAACTTTCGGGGCCAACTGATGGGGTGGGAGGTCTTCCAATTCGGTCACTTCCCTGAGGGTAACGAAGGCTTGATCCTTTTCAAGCGGCAATGCTCGATCGAGCAACCTTTTCATGCCTTTTTTCAAAATCGCAACGGGACTATTCTTCCGGCTCGGAATTGCGCCTCCACCGGATGGCGAGAATCCCCCCGATCAAGCAATGCATGACGGCGCTCAACGCGCAAGGAGCCGCAACCATGGATGTTTTCCCAAAATAATCCGTCGCCAAAGAGGTTCCCAAGCCCGAGTTCTGCATGCCGACTTCAATCGATAGGGTGCGGCGCTCTCCCGTGCTCAAACCAAACAAACGGGCGATCCAGAAACCCAGAAAAAAGCCCCCTGCATGCAAGAAGAGGACGGAGAGGAGAAGAGTCACCCAATTCTCGAGAATCAGGGTCCGCTTGGCGGCCAGTACGAAACCGACGATCAACAGGATCAGAAGAACCGAGACCAAAGGAGAGTAAGCGGACGCCTTGCGGGCTGATTTGGCGAAAAAACGATTCCACCCCACGCCAACCGTCAGGGGAAGCAGGACCACCATGATGATCCCCTTGAACAAGGCCCACGGATCAACCGGCAGGTAATGCCCCGCGTACCAACTCGTCAGGAGGGGGGTCATCCAGATTGCGGCGAGGGTCGAGGCAAGGGTCATGCTGACCGAAAGCGCGACCTTTCCCCGGGCCAAAAAAACCACCACGTTGGAGGCCGTTCCGCCCGGGCAGGAGGCCACGAGGATCAAACCGACCGCCATCTCCGGAGGCAAACCCATCGAGTAAGCGATCAAGGCACCCCAAGCGGGCATGATGAGAAACTGGGCGCAGACCCCCAAACCGATCACCTTGGGTTCTTTCCAAACCCGTACGAAGTCCTCCGTCTTCAAAGTCATGCCCATTCCGAGCATGATGATCCCCAACCCAACCCCGATTGACTCTTTCCCGAACCACAAAAAACACTCGGGACTTACCAAGGCAAGAGCCCCGACCAAGACCGACCAAAGCGGGAAAAGGTTCGTGCATATGCGAATGCAACGGGTAAGCATGGGAAACAAGTCACCCTCCCGGCGCCTCAATGGCAAGAAAAACTCGAAAGGGCTTTACTTCAAGCTTGGGCAAATGGAAGATAAACATTTCCGTTTTGTCTTTGCACGCTTCCAGCCGAAACCATGAAATCGAGCCGTAAACTGAAGATCGCCATCGTCCTCTCGATCTCCATCCTGATCAATGTTTTCCTGATTTGGGAAGTCTTCCGCTTGCGGGCGGAGAACCACCTTCTTCTCGAAGAAAGAATCAATCAAAAGGCCCGAAAATAAAAGAGCCCCGCCCTACTTTGCGATCTCCCAGAATTCAACCTCGCCCCAGAGGTGTCCCCATCCTTGGAACTTCGGGCTCAACCGAAAATATCGCGCCTTGACGGCTCGCAGATCAATTTCCGCCCAAGCCCCTTTTCCTCTGTCGGCCACGAAGCCCTCGTATTCGTTAAAATCAACGAAGCGCTCTCCGTCGCGACTCACCTCGACCTTTATTTCGGCCAGCTCGTCTCCCCGGTCCCAAGGCTGAAAATAGATGCGAACGATGCCAATTCTCTTCTCCTCGCCCAAATCGAAAACAAACGCAGGGTTGATTTTGTACCAGGCCGTCCAAGTGGACCGCCAACCGTCTTTGGGAAGTTTTCCGTCGATCAGAAGATCCGTGGTGAGCCGACGGCCGTCCATAGTCGGCTTTTCGGTGCTCGAAATCTGGACGACCGGGCTCAACTTGAACTTTCGTGAATCTCCGGGCCGTCCCGGAGCCTGTCCGAACGCATGACTCGACCACAAGGCAAACAAGGCAAGGGGAATGATCGAAAGCAAAATCTTTTTCATCCGTCCTTATTGAATGCAATCTTCCCCGCATGCAAGATTCAACCGCGGGCTCATTGGATTAATCGACCGTCCAGGTAAAGGTCCGCCCAAATCCAAAACCCTCCTTTCCCACGCTCGAGGTTTCTGAGTTCCACCCTGCGCGCGTCATCCAGGGATCGCCTGAACGCAAGCCTTTGGTCAAAAGCCAAGGCGGCCTTTTGCGGATCTTTCTCCCTAATCGATTCGGCCTGCAGACCGCGGACGCGAATGGTCAGGGCCTCGCCAAAAACCGGATGAACCCCGGGCAAGGTTGCGACAAAAGTATTGCCGCTGACCGTCTCCTTGAGATCCCTGCCCTTGTCCAAAACAAAACGCATGGGAAAACCGGTCCGCTCGGCTAGGATGGCTTGCTCGGAAACCGCGCACCCCGACACCAGGCAAAAAGCAAGGGCCAAGAGGCAACCGAATCCCCAAAAGTATTTCATGCTTTGCAAGCTGAAGAGCAAAAACCCGCAAGTCAACCCTTGCGATTGCTCCACCCGGGGAAAGTAGGCTAAAGGGCTCGGTTCACCATCCAATGGCAACCCGATTCCTGAGCCGTTTTGATAAAGATTCTCTCGGCTTTGTTGATCTCCCTGCCCTTCCGGACCGAAACGCCCCAAGTGCGCTGAAGTTTTTTTCTTCCCAAGGGAAGACTCTTGAGTTCTCCTCTCCTCACTTCGGAATCAACCACCCAGTCGGCCATCAACCCGACTCCCATGCCGACCTTGATCAATTCCTTGCTCGCTTCGGGGTTGCTGATTTCCATAAAACCCGC
>JAYOII010000075.1:2029-10862 GCA_038118685.1 Opitutia bacterium | reverse complement strand
GGTACGGGCTCCCCCAAAATCGGAAAAGTCATCCGTTCTACCTCCGAGAGCCCATTCGCTCTCTTCCCATCCCAAGAAGCGCAACTGAACGAAGACGCTTTTCGTGACCAACGAATCGTCCACCTCCGGCCCCCCCGTTGGCAACGGCACCTTCCGAAAGCTTTCCTCCTCCCATGAACCACCCCAAAGAAGCCCCCAGTCATCCGCTTCCAGATACTCCGCTTGAAAATCCAAGCCATGAGAACGCGTCAAAAAATCTTGATGAGCCCAAGAATCTTTGGCCTCAAGACGATCCTGAGAGAAGCAATAATGCCCCTTGACACGCCAACTCCTCAAATCAAATTCAAGCCCCGGGGAAACAAGCGTTTCTTCGAGTTTCTGAAATTGTCCCCCCACCGGATAAGCTATGGATTTTGCATTCCCCGGATAATTCAAGTGGCTCCAACCGAAAGAAGTGACCAAGTCGAGTTCAACCCCATCGGCCAATGCCCTCCTTGCCACGATGGAAGCAGCCCTGCCGTCAAAGCTCGAATGAGGCTGTTCATTGTCGGTTCCCTGAGCGGAAAAACCCGTGCTCACGGACCACCCGTCTCCACCGAACGAACGCTCCAACCGGCCGAGCAAATGCCCGTTCGACCCTCCCTCGAAAGACAAGCTTCCCGGTCTTTGCGAAGGATCGCTGCGCATCATTATGGCTCCCCCGATCCCCTCGGCTCCATACAAGGTCGAAGAAGAACCGCGCAGAACCTCCACCGAGGACAAACCGGCAAGAGAAAGTTGACCCAAGTCGTAAGTACCTGAGAAACCACCGTTTAGTTTTCTCCCCTCGTATAGAAAAGTCGTGTGATCACTATTCCCTCCCCGTGAAAACAAAGATACCTGAGAACCTGCTTGCCCCGAGCGAACCAAGGAAAGCCCCGGGACCGAGCGCAGCAACCCGGAGACTCCCTCGACCTGCCTGAAAGTCCATTCGCACTCCTTCAAAGTCGTGACCCAAGGCGAAACCTCGGCCTCCGGTTTGGGCGAACGCGTTTCCACGACCACAATCTCCGCTAGCTCCCCCTGTTTTCCCAATGAAAAAGAGATTGAAACAAGACAAGCAAGCGAGCCCGGCAAGGCTTTTTTTAAAAATGACGACACCCCCTTATTGATAAACGATTATCATTATCTAATCAAGCCCTTTAGAGAGGATTTTTTGTGTATTACAGAGAGATTGGATTTTCAGTTTTTTTCATGCAGACGAAAAAACTCAATGAGGAGTGAATTTTGCCTGAACGAGGAGTTTGACGTGAACAAACAGCAAACCCATCGCCTATCAAAAAGTATCAGGATGATCTGAAAAAACCATGAAAACCCTCAAAGCGGGGTTGTAGACCATGGAAGGCTTGAATGAAGCTGTTTGGAGAGTCGAACGGATCAGTAGACGTCCTTGAGGTAGCGTTTTTCCTTTTGCAGGGCCTTTACCCAAGCGGCGGCTTCGTCCTCCCCCATGCCGCCTTCCTTGGAGGCAATGTCGCGCAAGGCTTGGTCGACGTCCTTGGCCATGCGGGAGGCGTCTCCGCAGACGTAGAAGACGGCTCCGTCCTGCAACCATTTCCAAAGTTCACTTCCGCGCTCGGTCATCTTGTGCTGGACGTAGACTTTCTCGGTCTGGTCACGCGACCAGGCGAGGTCGAGTTCATGGACCGTGCCGTCTTTCCGACAGGCCTCCCATTCCTCGCCATAAAGGTAATCGGTGGAGGCGGAACGGTCACCGAAGAACAACCAGTTTTTTCCCTTTGCCCCGGTGGCCCGTCTTTCCTCCACGAAGGCCCGGAAGGGAGCGATCCCGGTCCCCGGACCGACCATGATGATCGGAGTGTCGGGGCTTTCGGGCAACTTGAAATTCTTGTTCGGATGGAGGTAGCAGGGAATGCTCTCCCCCACCCGTTCGGCCAAGTAGGACGAGCACACACCTTTGCGCTTGCGGCCGTGACCCTCGTAGCGCACGACGGCAACCGTCAAGTGGACTTCGTCGGGGTGAGCCCGCAGGCTCGAAGCAATCGAATAGAGGCGCGGAGGCATGGCACGGAGAAGAGCGGCAAAAACCTGAGCCTCGATCCCGGGTTGAGGAAACTCGAGGAAGAGATCGATCAGTTCGCGACCCCACATGTAATCGATGAGGCTTTCCTTGTTCTCGATCTTGAGCAGATTCTCGAGCTTTTCGGACTGGGCGAGTTCGTTGAATTTTTTGATTTGGATCTTGCTCAGCACCGTACAGGCCAAGCGGTTGGAAAGGGCGTCTTCGAGAGCATGGGATTGTTCGCCGAGGGCAATGCTTTCCTTCCCCGAAAGACCGACTGCCTGCAAGAGATCGGATACGACCTCGGAACAGTTGACGGGAAGCACGCCAAGGGAATCTCCCGGTTCGTATTCGATCCCGCTCTCCTTGAGCGACAGTTCGAAATGACGCGTCTCCTTGTCCGAACCTTCCGTCATCAGGTGATTGACGAGGAGTTCGGATTCGTAGGGGTTATCCTTGGTGGGTCCGTCGGGCAAATGAGTCATGGTAAGATTGAAAAGATGCGTCTCCTTCTTGCCAAATTCAGTCGCATTGTCCAAGCGAAATAATTATCGAATTTAGCTTCGTTATGAAATTGCCCGCTTGGGCGGACTTGTCTAGGTCTTGATTCATGACGGAATGGTTGTCCGGGATGAGGGAAGAGGAGGCGAAGGCTTGGGAGGAAGTCATGCTTGCCCATGCCTTTGAGGAAAGGGAATGGAAGAGTGGACGAGACCGGTTGCAGGAGCTTCTGAAAGCGGACGGCAAGAAAGCGGACGAAGGCTCCCTGCGCTCCTATTTGTCTTGCTGCGCCGAGTCATCCGGTGGGGCTCATCCCCTGCCCCCCCTGCCATCCTTGGTGGAAGAATTGTACTGCGCGTACGGGATGGAAAGCGCAAAAGATTCGATCAACTAGCTTGCAAGCTTGCTTGGTGGGCCTTGGATACTTCAATGTATTTCTCAGCCCACTTTCGCAACACGAGGCGTCTCTCGGGCGAAAGCGTCCTGCGGGTGGCTGCGGGTACCCCGGCCACCAGGGAACCTTCGGGCACTTGCATGCCTTGCGGGACCACCGCTCCGGCCGCAACGATTGATTGGCGACCGATGCGGGCCCCATCGAGAACGGTCGCGTTCATGCCGATGAGACATTCGTCTTCGATCACACAAGCATGAATGACCGCACCGTGACCGACCGTGACGAACTTGCCCACTTCGAGGGGGAAGTCGTCGGCCAGGTGTCCGATGACGCCGTCTTGCAAATTCGTGCCCTCCCCGATCGAGATGAAATTGATATCGCCCCGCAGAACCGAGCCATACCAAACGCTGCTGCCGTCACCAAGCCTTACGTCGCCGACCACAGTCGCTGAGGGGGCTATGAAAACACCCTCCCCCAAGGCCGGTTTCTTGTTTAGGTAGGTGGCAAGCCGATCAGGTAGCTTCAAATCCTTCGGGAATCAAAAGAGAAAAGGAGAATCATCGGGAAGTCGGGAAGAGCTATTGGCAAGCTTCGCATTCTTCCCCGTTCATCATTGCCTCGATGCTACAGGCTTTTTTCTCGGCATCGGTGTATTCCTTCTTGGCCGACGGCTCGTCCGCAACCTCGGCTGCGAGAGGCTTGCCTTGCTTGAGGTCGACGGTCGCCTTCTCAATGTTCGATGCTCCCAGGGTGCGGAGGTAATAAGTCGTCTTCAATCCCTGCCTCCAAGCTGCCCGGTACATGTGAGAAAGAGCTTTCAAGTCGGGTTCACCGAGAAAGAGGTTGACCGATTGGGATTGATCAATCCATTTTTGCCTGCGGGCAGCCGCGGCGATTACGAACTCGTATGAAACGTCGAAGGCGGTCAGGTACTTGCTCTTGATCCAGTCGGGTATGTTTGCAATGTCGGAAAGTTCACCGTCGAAATATTTCAACTGATCGGACATTTCCTTGTCCCAAAGGCCTTCTTTCTTCAAGTCGTTGACGAGGAATCGATTCAAAACCATGAAATCCCCCGAGAGGTTGCTTTTGACAAAAAGGTTTTTGTAGGTGGGCTCGATGCATGGAGAGGAACCCATGATATTCGAGATGGTGGCCGTGGGTGCAATCGCAATGACGTTGCTGTTGCGCATGCCGTGTTTGGCGATCTTTTCACGAACGATCGACCAGTCCATTTTGCCTTCTTTGGGAACCTCCACGTCGCTACCACGTTCTTTTTCGAGAAGCTCGAGCGAATCTTGGGGAAGGATCCCGCGATCCCACTTGGATCCCCGGAAACTCGAATAGGACCCACGCTCGCTGGCGAGGTCGCTGGAGGCTTCGTAGGCATAGTAGCAGATAGCCTCCATGAATTCGTCGTTGAACTCGACGGCCTGTTGCGAGGAGAAAGGAATGTTCTTGGCAAAAAGAGAATTTTGCAAACCCATGACGCCAAGGCCGATCGGACGGTGACGCATGTTCGAGGTTTTGGCCGCCTCGGTCGGGTAAAAGTTCACGTCGATGACGTTGTCCAAAGCCCGGACTGCCGTACGGATGGTATCCCTCAACTTCTCGTGATCAATCGATCCGTCGCTCTTGAGGTGAGAATCGAGAACGACCGAACCAAGGTTGCAAACGGCCGTTTCGTCCGCTCCGGTATTGAGAGTGATTTCCGTGCAAAGATTGGAACTGTGAATCACACCGACATGGTCCTGAGGACTGCGCACGTTGCAGGTGTCCTTGAAGGTAATCCAGGGATGCCCCGTTTCGAAAAGCATTTTCAGCATCTGCTTCCAGAGATCGAGGGCGGGCATCGTGTGACCCCAAATTTCTCCCTTTTCGGCTTTGGCTTCGTATTCGGCGTATTTGTCCTCGAAGGCTCGGCCGTACAAGTCGTGCAACTCGGGAACCTCGTTGCTTCTGAACAAGGTCCAATCCTGGCGGGCCTCCATGCGCTTCATGAAGAGGTCGGGAATCCAATTCGCCGTGTTCATGTCATGGGTACGGCGACGGTCGTCACCCGTGTTCTTGCGCAACTCGAGAAACTCCAAAACGTCACAGTGCCAGGATTCGAGATAGGCGCATCCGGATCCTTTGCGCTTCCCCCCTTGATTGACGGCGCAAAGTTGGTCGTTGTGCATTTTGAGAAAGGGAATGACTCCCTGACTTTCCCCGTTCGTACCGGCGATGTAACTGCCCGTGCCCCGAACCGAAGTCCAACTTCCACCCAAACCACCAGCCCATTTCGAAAGGAAAGCATTCTCGGCAATCCCCCGGTACATGATGGATTCGATCGTATCGTCCACCTTGTAAAGGTAACAGGAAGAAAGCTGCGAATGAAGGGTTCCAGAGTTGAAAAGCGTGGGCGTGGAAGAGCAGAATCGACGGCTCTTGTAGAGGTTGTAAAGAGCGATTATGCGGTCTTCGGGTTTTTCCTCATGGGCGAACACACCCATCGCCACGCGCATCCAGAACAATTGAGGTGTTTCGATGCGCTTGGGTGAATCGCCCGTCTTGTCGACCACCAAGTAGCGATCGAAAAGGGTTTGGATTCCAAGGTAATCGAAATCAAGATCGGCCGACGGATCGAGGGCATCCGCAAGCTTTCCGATATCCAACTTCATGAGCTTGGCGTCCAGTCTCTTTATCTCAATGCCTTTCTTAAGGTATTGCTTGAGTCCGGCGGCATGAAAACCCTTGAGCTCCTCAATGCTGTTCTCTGCAATGTCCCAGCCAAGGACCTCCTCATAAATGTAGGAAAGAAGAATTCGGGCTGCGAACTTGGCGAAGTCCCCGTCTCTTTCGATCAAGGTCTTCGCGTTCAGGATAATAGTCTTGCGCAGGTCGTCCTCGCTGATTTCCGAAAAAACGGAACGGCGCAGGCATTCCTCGATTTGCTCGGTCGTCATGCAGAGGTCGAGCCCGATTGTGCCGAATGAAATTCTTTTCTTCAGGTCGATCCCATCCCAGAAAAAGGTGCTTCCGTCCTTTTTCTTGACCACGATCATCGAGTCCTGCTTGACTTCGTCTACGGTGGCTCCCGTTTCCCTTTCGATGCGACGGCGAGCACGATAAAGTATGTACGACTCGGCAACTTTGAAATGCCCCTTCCTCATCAACTCCTCTTGCACCAAGTCCTGTACGTCCTCGATATTGATGAAGGCTTGGCCCGTCGACAGGGCTTTGCGAGTTACTTGCCGAGCCAAGTCAACCGCCGGCTCGGAGTCCAATTGAAGGGAGAGAAAAGCTTTCCGCACGGCGACCTCGATCTTTGAATCATTCCAAGGAACCACTTGGCCGCTACGACGGATGAGGCGGATTTGCCCGCTCCCTTCCTCAAAACCGTTGGATGCACTCCCCCTGCCGTTCCCCTCGCTTGATCTGGAAATCACCAGGCTTTTGGCGACGTCGTAAGCATCGTTTTCAACCAAGGCCTTTTCGATCAGACGATGAAGCTCGTCAAAGGAGAGGCGGGGGGCTCCGCCTTCCTCCTCTTCAGCCATCCGCTCAATCAAGCGGTCAGCGACGATCCGGGCAGACTCCACCACGAGAGCCCGGTTCTTCGGGGTATATATTTCGTTTTCTTCCCGTGAAATCATCAGGTTGGTCAATGCCTCCCCAATGACTTCGGCCACCTCGGCGATGTGGAAATCACGATCACCCGCGCCATCAGTAATGCGTACTTTGGGTATTTCGAAGCGGTTGTCTCCCAATGCGTCCGCCCAATCAAAACGGGGCTTGCTTTCACTTGGCGTTCCTGCCGCTTTGGCCAACAACCTGTCCTCTTCGAAAATCGTATTACGCATAAAACTCAAACTCCCACTCTAAAACAATTAATAACTAAAAAAACTCAAAGCTCGTCATCCGAAACCTCAGCCAAAGAAGAAGACTTTTGGTATTCGGTAACCCGCCCTTCGAAGAAATTTTGCTCTTTCTTTACGTCGATGGTTTCCGCCAACCAAGGAAAAGGATTCTCAAGCCCCGGATGAATTACGTCCAAACCCACTCCGTTGAGCCTGCGGTCGGAAATGTAATCGATGTAAGTGCAAAATTCTTCGGAACTCAAACCCACTGCATTTACCGGCAGGCAATCGCGAATAAATTCTTTTTCCAGATCAACGGCTTCCTTCATCAATTGATAAAGTTCATCCTTGAATTCTTCGGTCCAGATGTCGGGGTTTTCCTCGATCAAAACACGAAAAAGGTTGCGGAACAACTCAATGTGATTGGATTCGTCCCTGAGGGTGTAGCGGAACATCTGACCGACGCCGGGGAATTTGTTTTGGCGAGCCAAGCTCAGGATCATGCCGAAAAGACCATAAAACTGAGTTCCCTCCATGCATTGGCCAAAAACAAAAATGTTCTTCGCAAGTTCCTGTTTGCTAGCTAATTGAGTAAGGTCTAAATCTCGCCTCAGCCCCTTGGAAACTTTGGTTACGAATTCGTTCTTCCTCCGAATCGTATCGATTTGTTCGAACATCGCCTCACATTCATGCGGGTTGATGCCCAGAGAACTGATCATGTAAAGCAAGCTGTCCGCGTGAATGTTCTCCTCGTGGGCATGCCTGCCGAGAACCAACTTGAGCTCAGGGGCAGTGACCAGTTCGCGAACGACGTGCTGAATGTTGTCGCCTACAATTCCTTCCGCAGCCGAAAAATAGCCGATGCCCATCATGATGATCCATCGTTCGCTGTCGCTCAAGTCGCTTTCGCTCTTCCACTGTTCAAGGTCTTTTTGCATGGGAACGTCTTCGGGTTCCCAATGGTTGGCCTTCATCTTACGATATAAATCATATGCCCATTGATACTTGAGTGGCAAAAGATTAAATGCTTCTGATTCGCGTCCGTTGATCACCATCTTTTCTTGGTAGGCACGGACTGCCTTTTCCTCATCAAGAACGAATGTTTTGTTACCTATGTTGTATGTTTTTTCCATCAGCTTACCTTTTCCCCCACTGTTTGTATGTTCGTTGACTCGTTAAATTTTGGTGTGTTTGCGACTACATGACGCCAAAAAGAAAATAGATTTCCCTCGCCCACCGGACAAATTTTGACTCTGCCGATTGATTGAAAAAAGAAAAGAAAAAAATGAAAAACCATGAATATTTTTATTTTGTGCCACACAAGATACAGGGCCATGCAAGTATTCAGAACCCTACATCTAGTATTGTTAATAAGTTTTTGTGAGAATTGAACGAAAGAAATCTTTTCTCTATTCAGCCTTCTCGAAAAGACAAGAAAAACGGTTTTTCAAAGTTTTTCCAAGCTAAAGTTATTGGAAGTTATACGCCATTACCGTATCACTTATTCACATCCTTCCAACAAACGAAAAGCACCTTGAAAAGAGGATATCCACTTAATGCCCTTTACTCCTGCCAGATTATCTTTTATACCTGCTTTTGGATTTTAAAAAAGTTTGAAAATCATGATATTCAAGCTTTTCGGGAAGATAAAAATTAGACAAAAGATGAAGATTTTAGACAGTGCCGTTACAAAATGTCCTGAAACTTGGAACCGTTCGTAGAGGAAGTTTTGCTTACAAGGGAAAGATATTCACCGATCAGGTAAATCGAGCCCGTCACGAGAATAACTTGAGTTTCGGAAGCTGCGTCAAGGTATTCGTCAACCCGCGACATATCCCCATCCGACACAGTGCCTGCAAAACCTTTGGGAATCAGTCCGACAAGCCAATCGCAGGAGCATGCCCGTGGCTGAGCCGGTTGAAAAAACCTGAAACCGCTTGCAAAAGGAAGAACCGCCTCGACAACATCCCTCGCCCGGTCCTCGTCAAGGGAACCACCCCAAACTTCGACTATTTCTCCAAGTTCGAGGAGGTT
>JAYOII010000075.1:0-2019 GCA_038118685.1 Opitutia bacterium | reverse complement strand
CCCACGGAGGGCACCCGCCGCCTCCTCGTTATGGCAAGCATCCAGAATAACCGTGGGCTTTCCGGGAAGCACCTCCCATCGCCCTTTCAGACGAACTTGGGTCAACGCAACAGCCGATTTCCGTGAATCGACGGGAAACTTTTCCTTCAAGATCTCGGTCGCGCGGATCGCCAAGGCGGCATTTCTCCTCTGATAAGCTCCCGTCAAATTGGTGCGTGGAAGAGGTTCCTTGGATTCATCCCGGGAGGCAAGAGAGGAAAAGGGGGCTCCTTGCTCGCGGGCAATCCGTTCGACCACTCGGTTGGCTTCCGGTTTGAGCCAACCCGTCAAAACGGGCTTTCCCTTTTTGACTATACCCGCCTTTTCACCAGCTATGGCCTCGATTTCGTTGCCCAAAAGAGCACAGTGATCCTTTGAAACAGTGGTGATGACCGACAGTTGAGGATTGACCACGTTGGTCGAATCCAACCGTCCGCCCAAGCCTGTTTCCAAAATGGCAAGATCCACTTTTTCCTCCTGGAAGCGCAGAAAGGCAACCGCCGTCATAAATTCAAAAAAAGTGGGATGCATGCCGGGTTCGGCCGCTTCCATTCGTTCGGCCATGGGTTTTAATTCAGTCACCCAACGAGTTATTTCAGCCATGCTGGTGATCTTGCCATTTATCCTGATTCTTTCACCCAAGTGCACGAGGTGAGGAGAGGAGAACAGACCGACCTTGTAACCATTGGCCCGATAAATCGCGTCGAGCATCGAACAGACAGAGCCTTTTCCATTGGTTCCAGCAACATGAACGACGGGGAAGCTCTCCTCGGGCTTACCCAAAAGGAGAGAGAGCCGTTCCATTCTCTCCATCCCAAAACTCGACCCGCGGTTGCGAAGAGCGTACAGGTAATCCGAGATATCCTTCACGATGAAACCGGATTGGCAGGAAGGAAATTCTTGCTTTTGGCTCAGCCTGTCGACTTGCTTGCCGAAGAGGATGCTTTCGAGGAAGATCGTTTGGACTTCGCGGGCTTTTTGCGCGATGGGCGCTTGGCGGGCTCAACGGGCTCTTTCCCTTTGAGCGAATGCCCGAGATGCCCGATCAGGGATATCAGGCGGTCCCGCATTTCGTGCCGGGTGACAATTTGGTCGATCAATCCATGCTCGAGCAAAAACTCGGAAGTTTGAAAACCTTCCGGTAGATCGGCACGCGTCGTTTCTTTGATTACGCGTCGCCCGGCAAACCCGATCAAGGCCTTTGGCTCGGCCAGAATCACGTCTCCCAAGGTGGCGTAACTAGCCATCACTCCGGCCATGGTCGGATTGGTCAGGATGGAAACATAAGGAATGCCAGCTTCCGACAAACGGGCCAAGGCGGCGCTTGTCTTCGCCATTTGCATGAGGCTGAGGATACCTTCGTACATACGCGCCCCGCCCGATGCGCAAACGATGACAACGGGGATGGAAAACTCCAGTCCCCGCTCAATCGCACGGGTGATCTTTTCTCCAACGACCGAGCCCATGCTCCCACCGAGAAACCGGAAATCCATGACCGAAAGGCTTACCCATTGGCCGCCGATTTTACCGACTCCGCATACGACCGCATCTTCCAAGCCGGTCTTTTCCTTGTTCTGCCAGAGCTTATCCTCGTAGGAAGCCATACCCTTGAAATCAAGAGGATCGGTCGAGCGAAGGTTCGCATCCTTTTCGACAAAGGTGCCCTCGTCGACAAGGGATGCAATGCGATCGGGAGCGGGGAGCGGGAAATGGTATCCGCTTGCCGGAACAACCATGAGATTGTTCTTCAACTCCTTGGCAAAAACCATCTCCCCGGTCTCCGGACATTTGGTCCAAACCCCTTTGGGTACACCTTCCCGGGACTTTACCGTTACTTTCGAATATTTGGGTTTGCTGAACAATGCCATTTTTAAAATTTCCTTATCCGTGCCCCAAGGCGAAGACGTTCACCTTGTCGATTCCACTTTCTACGAGAACTTGGGCGCAGGAGTCAAGAGTTGCTCCAGTCGTGAAAACGTC
>JAYOII010000074.1:0-10904 GCA_038118685.1 Opitutia bacterium | reverse complement strand
CGTGGACACCGCAACCTTTGACTTGGTTGCTTCTTTGGACAAGGCGGTGATGACGTCGAGTCTGCCGATGGACGCAAGGGACCGGCCGTCCAAGGTATGGGCGTCGGTGATGAGAAACTTGATGAAGCGCTTGGTGGTTTTTTCGGGGAAGAGAATGGGTTGCTCGTTAGCCAAGCGGATTTCTAGCGGTCCGGTCAGGATGGGCTTGCCCCAGTCTTTTCCGTTGTCCGAGAAGTGGATGGCGTAGGCCTCGACCTGCCCGTTGCCGTTTCCCCCCGACCAAGTGGCATAATTGAGTCCCTCGATCTCCTTGGCCTGCGGGTTTTCGATTATGACGTAGTGCGGCGGCTTGGCCAGGGTCGGCTTGAAGCGGGTGTGCCAGAAGGTCCGGTTGGAACCGTCCAACATCTTCTCCTTCTCCATTCCTTTCTGGAAACTGCTTACCGTGACTTTTGCCCCGATGGCCTCGAGGTTCGTTTGCAGGGAGGAAACCTCTCTGGCTTCCCGGGACGGTGCCTTGATGGGCAGGTTCCCAAATACCTTTGCGTATGAAGCCGGGGGCCATTGCTCGAGAATCGGGCCTCGAGCTTTCAACTGCTTGATATAGGCCCCCTGGTTCCCATTTCTTTGACGGAAGTTGTGCTTCGAGTAACAGTGCACCGAGACGTTCTCCCCGGGTCGCAAAAAGACGGTAACCTTATGTGACTTCATTTCCCGGTTGCCGAGGGAGATCACGTCGAGGAGGCGCTGAGGTTGGGGGCGGTCGTCGGCGTAATAGTATTTGCCGGCGAAGACCTCGATGCTGACGTCCTCCGGGAAGCTTCCCATCTTCATGGCATCGAAGGTGAGTTCGTACCAACCCGGGACGGGCGGATCGAAGTTGTCGTAGAAGAAGGAATAACTGTTTCCGTTGTTCGCCCGGGTCCAGGAGAAAAGAATGCCCTCCTTGTATGGCCGAGTGTAAATGTTGTAGGTCTTGTGGCTGTCCTTGATTTTGTTGGTCACCCAAATCCGCTCCGGGGCAAAGCCCTCGGTGGGTAAAGCGAACTCAAGCATTCGATCGGCGACCTTGAAATAGGATCCGAGCATTTCCTTGGTTAGTTTGATCCTGCGGTCGGAGTCGAAATCGAAAGTACCGCGGTCGTCCGGGATTTCCCCGGTCAGGTCGAGCTTGATTCCAAGCAGATCGTTGAGCGAATGGACAAACTCTTGGCGGCTGATCCTGCGGTAGGGGGCGGGCTTGTGGTCTGCTTGGCGTTTGGCCAGCCAATCAAGCATGGCCCGCTTCTCCTCGGCGTTCGGTTGCTTCTTGTTCCCCGGGGGCATCTTTGCCGTAATGAGGTTTTCGAACATCAGGGTTCCATCAAAAGAGCCGGCGTCAAACAACTCGGCCATGTTGACGTTTCCTTTTTGAACGTCTTCGTCGTGGCAATCGAAGCAGTAGCTCTCGAACAACTCAATGCCGCGAAGATTTTCGTTACCAAAAGACTGGTTGGCTAGAAGGTGCCAAGGTATAAGGAGTAACAAGAGCTTTTGTTTGCAATGCATCATGATCTCCGGGTACTCAAATCTTTGGAGATGCGCTCGCCTGCCGACCTGACTTTCTGCCCAAGCTCGGCGAAGTCACCCTTGGGCAATCGTTTGGCAGGTCCGGTAATCCATAGGGTGCCGGCAAGAGTTTGGTCAGGATTGAAGATCGGACCGGCAATACAATGGATTCCCTCGTTGCCCTCGGCGAAATCCACGGAGTAACCGAGGTCCAGTATGCGTTCGCACTCAAGATGAAGTTTGCTTTCGTCGGTTATGGTTATGGACGTAAGGGCTTCGAGATCCATTTCTTCGATCCGTTTCTTTCTTTCGGGGATCGGCATATGAGCGAGAAGCATTTTCCCCGGGGCGTTACAGTGCAAAAGAAAACGCAAGCCAATATCCACAACGATACGCAGGGCTTCGAGCCCTTCGACTTGCTCGATGATCACCCCCTCGTTGCCGCTCAGAGTTCCGAGTTGTACGGTTTCGCGAGTTTGGTCACGCAGAGCCTTCATCTCCTGAAGCGCGAGTTCAGGTAGGCTCAGCCGGTTGGAGCGGAAAGAAGCAATCCGCATGAGCTTGGAAGTGAGTTCGAACTCCTTGGTCTTGATGTCGCGATCCAAATATCCGCGGGCCATGAGTGTCTGGGTGATTCGGAAGACTGCGTTCTTCGGGAGATCGAGTTGCTGGCTCAAGGCGGAAAGAGAAAGTCCTTTTTCGGCAGAGCTAAGAAGTTCAAGGATGTCCAAGGTTCGATCCAGCGCGGGCACGGACCCAGATGAGTCCTTACTGGACGAAGTTGCTTTTGAAGAGAGTTTCGAGATGGTTTGCCCCATATGTAGAATCAGTTCTACATATGGAACTATTTTGCACGCCACCCAAAGTCAAACCGCTTTCACAGGATTTCAAACTTTTTGTTTTCCGAATGTGGAGAGCATGTCCGAATGTGGAGAGGATGTAAAAGTTGTCATGCTTTAAAGAGTCAAAGGACCGGGGTGGTTGATTTTCGTGGCGTTGTTGGAAGCTCCGGGCATCTCGGCGTGGGGGTTTCTCGTCTTTGCCTTTCCGGGGGGCAGGACTTTCCCGTTCTCGATCCGGGGAGGAGCGTGCGGTTTGGGGGTGGGGTTGGCAGGGATGGAATCCCCCGTCTGCTTGGTCCATGAGGCGAGCAGGATTCGGGCTTGTTTGAGAGCCTTGCCGTGCTTCTTGTCATCGGTCAAGTTGGTCAGTTGATGAGGGTCGTGGTTGACTTGAAAGAGTTCCTCGGGAGGGCAGGGGTTGGCGAAGATCTGTTGCTGGTTCGGGTTGGTCTTGCCGGCGGCATGAGCCTTCCACAATTCGTCCCCTGCCGGGTAGTGATCATCCGATTCGTAACAAAGATTCGGTTGGTTGGGGAAGTTGTTGCGGATATAAAGATAATCGCCAAAGCGGACCATCCGTTCATGGTTTCTGTAAACGTGCCAGTTATGCTCGGCAAAAACAACTTCACGCACTTGGGCCTTCGGATCCTTGAGAATGGGCAGAAAGCTTCTCCCTTGAATGCAGGGAGGCCGCTTGATACCGGCGAGTTCGAGGCAGGTGGCGCTCAGATCGATCACGCTGACGAAACTTGGGGTGACGGTGTTTTTGGGGACGAGCTTGGGGTAGTGGACCACCCAAGGGGTCTTGATCCCGCTGTCGTACATTCGTGACTTGCATCGCGGAAAGGGCCGTCCGTTATCCGCCGCGACCACGATCATGGTGTTTTCGAGGACCCCTTGCTTCTTGAGTTCGGCTGTGATCAATCCGACGTAATGGTCGAAGCGGCTAACCTCGTGGTAGTAGCCCGCGATGTCCTGTCGGGTGATTTCGGTGTCGACCATGTAGGGCGGGACGATCACGTCCTTGGGGTCGTACTTGGGGGCTTCGTCGGAAATGGCCCAACTGCGGTGGGCGTCGGTGGAGGCGAACCAGAAGAAGAAGGGCTTGTCCTTGGGGCGGTCCTTGACGTGATCGACCCAATCCTTCTCCTTGCCGGGGCCTCCTCCGCCGGTGATGCGGTCAAAAGCCCGGTCCTTGTTTCCGAACATGTGGTTCTTTCCGGAAAGCACGGTGTAGTAGCCTGCTTCCCTCAGGAGTTCGGGAAAGCGTATTTGTTCCTTGGGCAGGCGGACGTGCAGCTCGGGGGCCCCCGTGTTGTGAGGATAGCGCCCGGTGATGATGCTGCAGCGGGTGGGGCTGCAGCTGCTCGTGGTCAGGTAGGCGTTGTCGAAACGAATCCCTTGCTTGGCCAAGGCGTCGACGTTGGGCGTTTGGATGACGGGATGCCCGTAGCATCCGAAATCCTCTTGGGAGACGTCGTCGGCAATGAAGAAGACGACGTTCGGTTTGTCGGCCAGGCTGAATGAATGAAAGAGAAAGGCCGTGAAAAGGAAAGTAAGGAAGGATTTCATGATTTAAGGAATCGGGTTGAATGGGAAAGGGGAGGAAATGATTTATTTCTTCCAAACAAAGCCGGGTGGGCGGAAGATCTTCAAAGTACGGTCGTTGCTGAGCTTGGGTCCGGGCGTGGTCCGCCCGTCTTGAACGATCTTCGCGTAGGCTCGGGTCATTTTTTCTACCTGACCGAAACGGGTCTTGGCTAGGTTTTTGGTTTCGCCGGGATCGGCCTTCAAATCATAGAGCTGAACGAAGATTGGATTCTCCAGTTCCTTGTGGTTTTTGGGGGTTCTGCCAAATTCGATCAGGGCCTCCTTCCATGCGTCCTCGGATTTTGGTTCCGTGAAGAAGGGGCCGGAACTTCCGCTTCCCGGTCCGAGGATCAGTTTCCAATTGCCCTCATAGTAGACGTCCGCCCGCGTGCCCCGGGCTAGGAGGTGATTGCGTAGGAGGGGTTCCTTGTTTTCGAGATAGGGAAGAAAACTGAGGGAGTCGGGAGCCAGGGAAGGGGCGAGCTTGACGCCCGCCACTTCGGCCCAGGTTGCCATCAGGTCAACCAAGCCGACCAGAGAGTCGTTTTCCGTGCCCGGACTTATGACGCCCGGCCAAGCGGCGGCAAGGGGAACGCGCAATCCGCCCTCGTATCCGGAGAACTTGTATCCCCTCCAAGGGCCCCGGCTGAAGTGTCCCTGCTTCTCCATTATCTTCATTTGGTTGGCGATGGCCTTGCGCTCGGGGCCCGAGTAATGGCCCGGTCCGTGGTCCGAGGAAACCATAAGCAAGGTGTTCTTCTCGAGGCCGGCCTTGCGTAGGTGTTCCCGGATCCGGCCAATGCAAGCATCCGTGTTCATGACAAAATCCCCATAAACCCCGACAGGGCTTTTGCCCTCGAAGCCGGGTTCGGGCGAGCTGGGTGTGTGGGGGGCCGTCAGCCCGACGAAGAGGAAAAAGGGCTTTTCCTTTTTCGCCTCGGCTTTGATGAATTTGCCCGCTTCGTCGCAGAAGGTGGACAAAACCTCGGTGTCCAGGAAATCCTCGGCGGCAGGCCCAACCCGGTTGAAGGCGCTCCAACCTTTTTGAGCGGTTACTTGGCCCTGCCATTTCTTTCCCCGGACGTAGGCATAGGGGAACATGTCCAGGGAGCCGGGCAGAAAAAAGCAGTGGTCGAATCCATAATCCGTGGGGCCGATTTGGATGGGCTTGGTGAAATCGGTGTTCTCGAGACCTTGGACCTTGCCGTCCTTGGTGGTCATGCGGGTGCCCAAGTGCCATTTGCCAACGTAGCCCGTCGAGTATCCACCCTTCCGGAACATCTTCCCCACGGTATGCTGGCTGGTCGGGAATCGCAGGCCGATGAAGCCCCATGGCCCACCTTGTTCCCCTTTGCCGAACCGGAAGGCGTAGCGCCCCGTCATGATGGAGGTCCGACTGGGCACGCAGACCGAGTCGGTGACGTGGGCGTTGGTGAACTTGATTCCATCCTTGCAGAGGCGGTCGAAGTGGGGAGTCGGCACTTTGGACTTCTTGCCGCCAAAGGCCTTGACGTCCCCATAGCCCAAGTCGTCGGCGAGGATGAAGACGACGTTCGGCCTTTCGGCGGCCGACAAAAGGATGCCCGAACAAAAAAGGATTAAGATGGCCGGAAGGTTTTTTTTCATCGTCGGATGTTACTTTTTGATCGGTTGGATTCCGTTGACGTAAACAACGTTGTATCCGCCATCCTGCGATCCCTTCGACCAGCCGTCGTAAGCATTTTTAGCGAGGTAAAAGCGGCAAGTTTCCGCCTTTTTCGGCTGGTTTTCGTACGATTGTCCGCCCGGGGGCGGGAGCCCCAATCCCTTCCAGTTGCGACTCCAGTAGCGGACGTAGACCAAGCTTTCGGTAATCTTGCCTTTCTCGACTTTCTCGATCTTCACTTCGGCCACTTTGTGGTCATACTCGTATCCGCTTAGTACGGGAATGCCTTCGCGTTCCTTGTAGGAGTAAACGGCCTGAACCTTGCCCACCACGATATGGGTGGCGGTCTTCTCCAGTTGTTCCTGTGATGAGGGAGCCTTGGCCGCCCAGCCAAAGGAGAAGGTCACTAGGCAGAGCAAAATTACAGCGGAGCCCGTCTTTGATTTCTTCATGTTGGAATTGGAACGGTTTTTTGAAAGAGGGGCAACAGCATTGGAGTCATCCTTGCTTTGGTTTCTTGATAACGTGATGGATCTTGATGCCGTATTTCGATTTCACCTTGACCGCATTGTTCTCCACGTATGCGGGCAAATCGATCTCTTCGTAAGAGAGCTCAAGGTTTTCGTCGTCGATCCAGCGAAGCTTGATGTCAAAGAAGGCTTTCCAATCCTTGTGTTTGCCCATTAGGCCGTCCAATTGATCCAGTTCCTCGCCGGCCTTGCGCAGGTTGGCATTGAAATAGAAGTAACCTGCGGCTCCTCCACCGGAACAGGAAAAGCTGGTTGCGACGTATTGACCGTTGGGGGATTTCTCCTCTTGGATAATTTCAACCTCGTCGTGATCCCTGTTATCAAGGAAACGATCGCAGCGGACGTAACAAAGGATTGAAAGAAGCCCCAAGGTAAAAAGAACACTGCCTTTTTTCATGGGACCTTTTTGATGCGGTAAGGAAATTCGGCTTAGATCAAAAACCTGTCGATCGCACCTGTTTGCTTAATGCGATTGCGTTGCATCGTCAGGTCCAGGTCACCGTAATGTTCGATCGGGTTGCCGTATGCGTTGAGCAAGGTCGTATACAAATTGCTCAAGGTCTTGTGTCCTTCGGTACCGTGAAAAGGCAAGCGGAGGTAGCGACCCGCAAGGTCGAGTTTTGAGTTCCTTCCGGTCATGAGAACCATGGGCGCCTCCGTGTCCGGGCCGTGGTGACCGGCTCCGGTTTCGGGCATGTAGATGATCGTCGTGTTGTCGAACATCGTACCTTTTCCCTCGGGAATGGATTTGAGACGGGTCACCAAGGTTTTGACCTGTTTCATGTGGTGGGTCTTGATGGCGTCTCTCATTTGAGCGGCTCCGGAAATTTGGCCGCCATGCCCGATTTGGTGGATGCTGGTCTTTTGAGTGTTTTCCGGCAGGGAGGTGATGTCGGTGCCCAAGTCGTCGATGGTGTAGGTAACGACGTTGGTCAGCCCCGAAGCCAGGGCTCCGACGATTACGTCGGTGAATGCGGCTTGTTTCTGAGGCAGGGTGGCGTTTGCGCCGCCGTTTGCATGGATTGAGTCGATGGCCGGCAGGTGTTGCTTGATCTTTGCGCCCAGGGACTCGACTTTTGCGTTACGGTCGCGGATGGATTGCAGGGAGTCGACCTGATCGCTGATCTTGAGCCGTTCGTCACCATTCAACCCTTTGAGTTGGCGGCGCTCCTTGTCGTGCAAGTAGTCGAGAAGGGCGCGGTCGGATTCTGCCTCGGAAGTATTGGTGACCGACTTGAACAATTCCTGATGGGCCGTCATGGGGTCGGCGTAGCAGTAGTTTCTTTGCTTGGCCGCAGGAGCGGAATAGCCGGAAACAATACCGGTTCTGTGATCACGCCCGTGAGGTACGGCCAGAGACATCTCGACGTGACCGAAAGGGGAGGGGAACAGCTTGGCCAATTCGAAATCAACGGTCGCCCGCTTGATGTTGCTTAGAATGTCCCGCCCGGCTTTGTAGGCCCCCATGCATCCGGAGTAGGAGTAGTGACCTCCTCCGCTGACCGACATCGAGATGCCGTGCAGGATTGTCATGTTCTCCTTGTGGTCGTCGAGTCCTTTCAGCCAATCGGGCAGTTCGTGCTTGGACAAGTCGACTTCAAAGGCTTCTTTTTCCTCGTGCTTTTTCAACTCCTCGGCGGAAAAGGAGGGAAGGCCGAATTGGGTGGGCAGGTTTCCGTTGGACTTACGAATGAAAACGAACCGGTGAGGGAAACCAACCGTATGCTTCGCCGAAGCGGCCCTGAGGTGGGTGAAGGAGGGTGTGAGCGCGAGACTGGCCGTTCCCAAGGCCGTTCTCTTCAGCAGTTCTCTTCGGTTGATCAACATGGCTTATTCCTTTGTGGTTGGCTTGCGGTAAATGAAGGAGTCCGAGGTTAAGAGGGAAACGATCACTTCGTCGAAGCTGCCGTTGTTATTGACGTAGGCTTTGTCCGCGTCAATCAAAGTCTTCGAATCGGTCAGGGTTTCGTTGCGTCCCAAAAAGTAGCGAAAGGCATGGCGAATGATCGACTGACGGACCTTTTCCGATCTGGCCAACCGGTCGATCAAGTCGAATGCATCCTCGACCTTGCCGTCGAGTTTCGGATCATTGGTTCCCTTGAGCAATCCACGAGGATCGACGGGCAAGGTCTTGTAAACCGCGAGCGAGGCACCGAAAGAGTTTACCTCACCCCGCTTGGCTTCTTTGATTAAGTTTTCCGGGTGTTCCAGGTTCTCGGCAGTGCGGTGCCGTCCGAAGTCGTCGTAGATCTCGAAGGGGAAGCCCAGTGGATCCATCTTTTGGTGGCAACGCCAGCAGTAGGAGTCACCCGTGCGGTTTTCCATCCTTTGGCGGAGGGTCTTGTGAGGGTCCGGCGGAATCACGGCATCCACGGTGATCGGTACGTCGGGGATCGTTCCGGCCAACAACTTCTCGCGAATCCATTTGCCACGGTGGATGGGGTCCGTCTCCAGGTTCTGAGCGTGGGCAATCAACCAGGCGGGATGGGTCAAAATGCCTTTGCGGTTGGGAATGGCGGCCGGTTGATTGGTCGGATAGTCCCACGTCTTCCAATTCAAATTCCAGTAGGTGGTGACTTGTTCGCCCCGCATCTGCTGTCCGCTTCGCCCGAGCACCGGTCCGCCGTGCCAGAATCCCATTCCGTTTTTCATGTAAGGCAAGGCGCCGGTCTGGCCTTCGCTGAAGTGCAGTTCAAGTCCTTCCATCATTTTTTGAAGCTTCCTGAGAATTTTCGGGTGATCGCCTTTTTTCTCGCGTTGAAACTCCCAGTGTTTTCTCAAAAAAGCTTCGTGCGGGGCGACGTCTTCCGGTTTCCATCCCTGCCAGTCTTTGTCCTTGAACATCTCGTAAATACTTTTCAGCGAATCGGAGGCGGCTTTCATGGAAGCGTTGTCTCCGTTGTGAAAGACGTAGAATTTGTCGGAGGTCAGCAAAGTCTCAAAGACTTGCTCGTCTTTTCGGAGGATGTGCTCGATCATCATGTCCGCCTCTTCGATCAGTCGACTGACCGCTTGCTCGTGCCGTCCCGCTCCAAAACGCGAATCGTCCTTGAAGACGCTTTGGGCCTTCGGATAGCCAAAAAACTCGCGGAAGAAACGCAACTTGCGGATCGGTTGGTTCGTGACGCTTGGGTTGAGGTTGGCGGCCTGAACGTTCTCGTCGATGATATTCCATTTGTCCCGTATAGCCAAAAGCCGGCGGACCTCCCGCTCATAGTCCTTGCGGGAATGCAACTTTCCCTCTTCCGCTGCCTTGGCCAACTTTTCATCCGGTCCGTCGTCGGTCAAGGCATAGGCGAGGGCGTAGCTTGCATTGCGGGGCGACATCAAGCTTCGACCGTGTTCGTCCACTTCCCCATCACCAAACTCATTGCGATAAGCAAACTCAGTGCTCAGGACAAGGGACTCGACAAGCTTCGCGATGGCCTTTTGTCGATCCAATTTCGAGAGATACAGTTTGAACTGCTCGATGTTTTCATCCAATTCCAAATCCGTCGGTTGGCGTTCGAGGGTTTGTTGGTATAACTCGATGACGAACTTGACGAACAAGTTGTTATCCTCGCCAGTTGTGGATTCACGCGCCGCCTTGAATTCAGCCTGCCAGTCGGAAAGGCACTTTTCGGTGATTTGGACGTGCCGGTCGCCCGGTTTGCGGTTTTTCTTGATGGCCTTGGTGATGACGTCCATTTCGGCCTTGTTGAGCGGAGCATACTTCGGTTCGGAATAGTTCCCTTTTTGGATATGAGGATAGAGCCTGTTCATGTCCCACGTGTCATAGAACAGCTTCATGGTCGTGATGCGGTTCTGAATGCGGTAGTCGGTGACGCCCTCCAGAAACCAATCCCTTTCGCATTGCTCGATGATGTGGTTGTATTCCGCAAGGTTGGCTTCGCTGTAAGGCGCCCAAACGGCGTTGCCTTTGTTGTCCGATTCGGATTTTTCGGTGATTTCCTCGACCTTGTATTCGGTTTGTTTGTAGGTCGTGATTCCCCGAAGGATGGCCTGGATATCCTCGCGGTCGAACCGACCTAAAAATTCGAGGTTTTCATGCCTCTTTTGAATGCCGTTGGCCTGATGTTTCGGTGGCCCGGGGTAGGGGATTTCTTGACGGACGACCTTTGGCAGAAGTTTCTCATGTTCTTCGCCGTAGATGTCTTCGAGCAACCGGGCCATAAAGGAATAGGTCTTGAGGAAGTTCTCGCGGGAACGGAGGGTTTCGCGTTGCTCCAGTTCGACCTTCATCAATGCGTAGGTCGCCGGGTAGTGCGCCTTCATGATGGATGCGGACGACATATGCCCGGCAACCCGCTTGGCGTTTCCCACCATTGTCAATAGATGACCGGTCGTCAGACGCTTGCGCGAACTGTAGCGGACACCTACTTTTTCCGGTAACAAAAACGGGTTTGTAATGGTTCTTCGGAACTTGTTTCCATGCTCCGTTTTGGGGCTCCAATGAACTCCGCTGTCTCCCTGAACCTGATACGTGGTGCCGTAGATCTTCCGGGTCGGGCGGTAATTGAGCAAGCGATTGATTTTCTCGTTGAAGATAAACTCACTGATCAACCATCTCCGATCCAAGGTGTATCCAGGCAAGTCGGCATACTTACCCGAAAACAAATCTTCATGAGAAACCACGTTGCCGTACTCGAACCGCGAAAGTTTCTCGGCAAGAGCCTTGGCTGTCTTGCCGGTCAGTTGACTTTCCAACCACTGCAATAGAATCTTTTTTTCGCTTTCCTTGGGTTGCTT